>JBBQPD010000280.1:0-7329 GCA_038331535.1 Gemmatales bacterium
CGTGTTGGGCGCGCGGGGCGGGTCTGCGACCGTAAGTTTGTGACGCCCCCGGGTCGCTGACGCTCCCGGCTCGCCAGGTTTTCTACAGAGCCTTCCTGACACTTTTTCTTCTCCGTGTCACCTTTCTCCGCCGACGACCTCGACGGCACCGTGGTCCACGAGAAGATTTATCACGACGCCGGCAGCGATTCGCCGCAGGAGTTGAAGGTCGCTGACATTCGCCGCATCCTCGAAGAGGCCGGCCGGGGGCCAGTGGAGCGCGACACGCTCTATAATGAGATCATCCGCGAGGCCACGCCGAAGCGCTGGCAGACGGGAAGGCGCTTGCAGTTGGTGAATTGAGGGCGGTAACGGCCACTTTTCGACCGTAAGTGCGATCCGATGAGCCAGCTAACTGTCGAACTCGTCCCGGCGTCGAAAGTTCCCCGCGGCCAATCGTACTGGCACCGGGTTTTTTCCGAGGTTGGAGATCGACTCCTCGCCGCATATGGGGTACCCACTCTAGGCAACTATCGCGATCCTCTTCGCGAAATTTTTTACATCGTTCTTTCGGCGAGAACAACGGACTTCCAATACCGTAAAACAAATCGACTCCTGCGAGCCAGGTTTTCAACTTTGTCCGCCCTCGCAGAAGCCCCTGTAAAGGAAATCCTGCGGTACATCGCCACAGGAGGGCTTGCCAACAAGAGGGCGAGCCAGGTGAAGCGAATTGCCAAGGCGCTACTGACTGAGTTGGGGAAAAGTCCCGCGCGACGTCTGAAAGAAATGTCAGCGCGGGAGGCGTTTGATTTTCTGAACGGCTTGCCCGGTATGGGGCCGAAATCGGCCCTTTGTGTTATGATGTACAGCCTGGACCACGACGCTTTCCCCGTGGACGTCAACGTCCAGCGGATTGCGTGCCGACTCGGTGCGATCTCCTCTGGCGCGAAGCACTGGCAGGCACAACAAAGGTTGCCTGCATTGGTGCCGCAAGGTCGGAGTAAGGAGTTACACATCGGACTTGTCGTACACGGCCGGTCGGTTTGTCTCCCGCGCAAGCCGCTTTGCGATTCCTGCGTCCTCGCGGATTTGTGTGCGTATCGAAAGAAGCAGCTGAAACGATCAACGGAGGCCGATCCGTCGTGACCAAGCGAAGCGCCGGCCCCATCAAGCGACCCACCGCGGTAGACCTGTTCTGCGGGGTCGGCGGCATGTCCCTCGGCTTCGAGCAGGCCGGGTTCGACGTTGTCCTCGGTGTGGATGTAGACGGCCATCACATTGCCGCGCACGCGCGGAACTTCCCTCATTCCGTCGCGCTACGGCGTTCGATCGTGGAACTAGACGCCGCCGACGTGTACGCGGCCCTCGGTGGGAAACTTGCAATCGATCTAGTCTTCGGCGGACCGCCTTGTCAGGGCTTTAGTCACATGGGACTTCGAGATTCCGAAGATCCACGCAACAGCCTCGTCGATGAGTTCGCCCGCCTCGTGGCGGAGTTGCAGCCGAAAGTGTTCGTGATGGAAAACGTGCCCGGTTTGATCTCCGGAAAGACGAGGCCCGTTCTCGACCGAACCGTAGCCTACTTGAAGCGAAACGGTTACCGGGTCGTCGAACCCGCTCGCGTCCTAGACGCTTCCCAGTTTGGCGTTCCACAGAAGCGAAAACGGCTGTTTCTGTTGGGGTGGCGTGAGGACTTGAGCGTACACCTTGCATACCCTATGGGGCCAAGCCCCGGTCAACCACCGCGCCCCACTGTGTGGGAAGCGATCGGCGATTTGCCCTCGGTGGAGGCATACGACCGACTATTTCTGCGCGACGTCGTTGATTACGACAAGCTGCCGACGAGCGACTATGCAAGAGTTGCTCGGGGGATTGTGAATGACCCTTCGGACTTCTGTCATCCCCGAGAGTGGGCGGCCTTCCGATGCACCAGTTGTCTTCGGGTGAAACATAGCGATCGGGCCGCAGATGTATACGCTGCCACTCCGCCGGGCCAGATGGTTCCCGGTCACAAATTGCCCCGCCTCGATCCGAATGGCATCGCTCCCACACTCCGGGCAGGGTCGGACTCCACGCACGGTTCGTACACCGCCCCGAGACCCGTACACCCGTATCAGCCCCGTTGCATCACGGCACGCGAAGCCGCCCGCCTGCACGGCTTCCCCGATTGGTTCGGATTCTACCCATTGAAGTGGCACGCCTATCGCCAAATCGGAAACTCCGTTTGTCCGCCCGTCGCGCGAGCCGTAGGGCGCGAGATATTGAGCGCGCTAGGCATCATTCCGGTCAAACCCAAGGAGTTCGTCCAGCTATACGATTCGTTCCTTCTTCCCGAGGATCGTCCGCGAACGAAAAAACGCATCCCGCACTTAGTCCATTATCCGCCCGTGGTGAAGAACCTATTCGACCGCGCCTACGACGACATCACGGGCAAATTGCGACGGGCGAGTTTCACGTTCCTCGACGTACAACGAGCCATTCAGACCACTGGCGTTAATTTGTCTTGGACTCGAGCCGATACCTTCGTGCCGGAGATCGCCCGCAGCCGAAATGTGCTTCAAATTATCCAACCCTGTCTAGCCAAGGGCTATAGCATTCGAGCCATCGCCGAGGGAGACAATATCGGCGAATTCGTGCCTGTCGGCGAGCCAGGGACCGTGGACGACAAAGAAGTGATCCATATCCGTAGCCGCGATCTGGCCGACACACTCGTTTTGGAAGCATCGACGGCGGTGAATCCCGAAGATTACGAAACGCTACCGTTACTTCTCACGGAGCGTCGAATCGTGGAATCTCTCTGGGGTGGGAGAAAGGTTGCCGTCGATCTTCTGCTTCCGGCAAACGGAAATGCAAGTGGGTTGCCGGCTCGATACCGCTTAGTGAATGGCCGAGGTGTCGCCGGACGCGGTGGATTAGTCGTTTCGGCGCCGGGTAATCTCCCTACTCGCGCCCGGATTGCCCGCCTCGCCCAATCCATTGAAGCCGACGAACTCGTAGTTTTCGTCCCCATTACGTCGCGCCACGTTCTCGTCAATCGCTTCGAGAACTGTCTGTTGAATCCGAACGAAGTCTACCGGCAAGTCTACGAAATCCTGCTCCGGGCGCCCGGTAGAAAGGAGAACTAGACGTGGCGAAGAAAAAGCCCGACGGAGCCAGTCCACCGGCAATTGATCCCGAGAAGAAAATCAACCGTTACTCCGGCATCCTCGTTTCTATTTTTCAACAGCGCTTCAAGGCCGGAACGACGTATTTTGAGTTCGAGCGGAAAGAGCTGGAGGTTGCGGCGAATCAACTCAACTTGATCTTGCCGAAGAATCTGGGCGATCTCATCTACAGTTTTCGCTACCGCAATCTGATGCCGACGGAAATCGCAAAGACTGCTCCTCCCGGCCAAGAGTGGACAATCCTACCGGCGGGCCGGGCACTCTACCGCATGCAATTGCGGAAGATCAGCAGAATCGTACCCAATCCGAACCTCTACCAAATTAAAATTCCCGATGCGACGCCCGAGATTATCGCCAAGTACTCCCTCGGCGACGAACAAGCCTTGCTCGCCAAGGTTCGTTACAACCGGCTCATCGACATATTCTTGCGTCTGACGGCATACTCTCTTCAGAATCATTTGCGGACCACGGTTCCAGGCCTGGGACAGATTGAGACCGACGAACTCTACATTGGGTTGCGGAACACGGGAGAACAATTCATCATTCCCGTGCAGGCGAAGGGTGGGAACGACCAGATCGGCACCGTGCAGATTGAGCAGGACGTCGCCCTCTGTCGGCATGCCTTTCCGCACCTGACTCCCCGTCTCGTAGCCGTGCAGTTCGAGAAGGACGCCGACGGCGAGGCGATCGTGATGTTCGAGCTGGTGTCGGATAACGATGAGATTCGCGTCTTGGACGAAAAGCACTATCGTCTCGTTCCCGGCAACGCGATTGCCGCGAGCGACTTGGAAACGATGGCGAGAGCGTCGGTTTGATGCTTGTCTCACAAATTGGCCCTGTCGTCAGCTTTCCCCTCGTTCCGCTGCCGGTCGTGCAAAACTGGGACTGCCATGCCACCGGTTCCTGCTGCAAGGAACACCACGTCAACCTCACAAAGGAGGAATTGCGCCGTATCGAGGCCAGGGAGTTGGCGTCCGTTCCTTTCCCACGCCATGCCGAGCCGATTAAGTAATCCGATTCCCTATTTTCCCTATGCTCCAGGGAATCGCGGGACAGAATGACGACGAGAAGAAGCCATGCTCACGATTCAAATCCGCGAACGCACTGGAAGCGACGGCATCTTGGATGCTATCGGACAACACCCCTGCGCGACCCTCGGACACAAGCCCGAAGCGCCAGCGAGGGAACACCTTCTTCCTCGCTGGCGCTTCGGGTTTGTAGGGTTTTGTCCGCTATTACCTCGGCACGAAAGAACCGCACACCAGCCTGAAGCGCCAGCGAAGGAGCGGTGCAATGGACGGAGCCCTTCGCTGGCGCTTCAGGCTGGTGTGAGACTATCTTCTATGCCGGGGTAATAGAGCTTGGTTTTGGGGTTCCTGCCATTGACAGCGGACACCCATTTGCCATCATCTGCGGCGGGTCGTCTACGTTCCGCAGAACGTTCGGTAGTTGCAATCGTCGGGGGGCGCGTCTCGATACTTTGCCGTATCGGCCCTCGCTTCATACGGCGAGGCCAACGCCGCCAGCAGTTGATGCACCGCCGACAGGTCGTCACCGTCCTCGGCGGCGGAAAGTGCTTCCTCCACCCGCTGATTTCGCGGGATGACGGCAGGATTGACGGTTTGCATCACGGCGAAGGTCGAACTGCTCGGCCGGCCGTCACCGCCGAGTCGATGTTGCCAGCGTGCGTACCAGGCCCGGAAGTCCGGATCACGATACCGGTCGCCGGTCGGCGGACCCTCCGCTGACAGGTCGCGGAACGTGTTGGTGAAGTCGGCCTGGGATTTCTGCATCCAGTCGAGCAGCGACCGGATCAACTCGACGTCGCCGGCCGCGCCCGTCTGGAGCCCCAGTTTCTGCCGCATCCCGGCGAGCCAGTAGTCCTCGAACAGGGTGGGGTACTCGCCGAGTACCTCCGAGGCGACGCCGACCGCTTTCTCCTGGTCGGGATCCACCAGCGGCAACAGGGTCTCGGCGAAGCGGGCCAGATTCCACTGTGCGACAACGGGCTGATTGCCGTAGGCGTAGCGGCCGGCGTGGTCGATCGAGCTGAACACCGTGTCCGGTCGGTAGGCGTTCATGAAGGCGCACGGGCCGTAGTCGATGGTCTCTCCGGAGACCGCCATGTTGTCGGTGTTCATCACCCCGTGGATGAACCCGACGAGTTGCCACCGGGCGACGAGCGCGGCCTGACGGTCCGCGACCGCGCGCAGAAACTCCAGGTACTTCCGCGGGGCATCGACCAGTTCCGGGTAGTGACGTTCGATCGCGTAGTCGGCCAGCGCCCGCAGGGTCGGCTCGTCTCCACGGGCGGCAAGGAACTCGAACGTCCCGACCCGGATGTGACTGGCGGCCACGCGGGTCAGGATCGCCCCCTTCCGGAGCGACTCCCGGTAGACCGGCTCGCCGGTGGTGACGACCGCGAGGCTCCGCGTGGTGGGGATGCCGAGGGCGGCCATGGCCTCGCTGATGACGTACTCGCGCAGCATCGGCCCCAGCGCGGCAAGCCCGTCGCCGCCGCGCGAGAACCGCGTCCGCCCCGCTCCCTTCAACTGGACATCGACGAGCCGGCCGGACGGCGTGCGGTGCTCGCCCAGCAGGATGGCCCGGCCGTCGCCGAGCATCGTGAAGCCGCCGAACTGGTGCCCGGCGTAGGCCTGGGCGATCGGCCGGGAACCGCCCGGCAGGTTCTGGCCGGCGAACAAGGCCGCGGCGGCTTCCGGCGACAGCGCGCCGAGGTCGAGGCCAAGCTCGTCCGCCAGCCGGTGGTTCAGGATCGCCACCCGCGGCGCCCGCACCGCGGCCGGCCTGGCCGGCGCGAAGAGGACGCCTGGCAGCCGCGCGTAGGTATTGTCAAAGCGCCAGCCGACGTTGTTTTTATCGGCGACCGATGAGGTTGAAGCGATCATCACATTCCTCCAGAGATTCTCGCAATCCATCCAATTATAGGTGGCGAATGTGCTGCTGTGGAGTTTGCATCGACGTTTTGCACTCCACCTGCACTTTGTCGGGCATGAGGGCTAAATCACCGTGCGAGATTTCGCAGCGGCGTAGGGTGTGTCAAGCGCAGCGCTGACGCACCGCTCCAAGTAAGGAAGTGTTGCGTCAGCGCTGCGCTTGACACACTCTACATCCGCCGTGCAGCAGAATTGTGCACGGTTATGTAGGCAAATAGTTAGTCGCGGACCTTGCTCCGCGCGTAGGGCGAAACGCGGAGCAAGCTCCGCGGCTAAATGTGCCAGTCTTTCCCGAGGGGGAAAGTTGATGTTCGTTCGTGACTAAACCGGTCACGAACCTCGGCGAAACCACGCAGGAGACGGCAAATGCAACGACGCACGCCCCGGCACCGATTGCCGCTTTCGATCATCACGCGATGGCGTGACCCGGACGAGCCGCTGCCGATGCGCGTCATTCGCGCCGCCAAACCGGCGAAACGACAGACGCTGGCTTTCACCGGTCAACCGTGGACCGGCGGCAGCAGCCCTGGCAAGGGTCCCTTCGACTTCTGCGCCGCAGTCCGCGCACTCGTCTTGGATATCGCGACGCGCTGCCCCGACTTCAAGCACCTGCAAGTTCCCCGCATCCTGATTACGGTCACGCAGGCCCGCGTAGGCAGCACGCATGGCCTGCAAGCTCGCGTTACGCCGTTGCGATTTCCCAATGGAGAAATGACAAAACAACGTCGCGGCGTCGCCTACCACATTCAGCGTTATTTCCTGAACGAAGTCGAGTTTCTTTACGTGATGTCGTTTTGCCTGCCTCGATACATGGATCAAACTTTCGATCAGAAATGCGTCACGCTCTTTCATGAGTTGTACCACATCCATCCCGACTTCGACGGCGACCTTCGACGGCACGAGGGACGTTACCAGTTTCACACGCACCGCCAGCAAGACTACGATCGCGGCATGGCGGACCACGCTCGCGATTACCTCTTGACGAGGCCGGACCCGAACCTGTCGGGCTTTCTGCGCTTGACCTTCGCACAGCTGCAAGAACGCCATGGCTCCGTGACCGGCATCGTCGTGCCGCGTCCCAAGATCATCCCTCTGGTCGGGCATTACGCCTCGGTGGCGAGCATCACGGGTCCAACCGTTTCGGATCGAGGCTGAAATCACTACGAATTACTTCCCCCACCCGAGGCCCAACCCGCGATTTTTTAGCCCCCGGTGAACACAGCGGGGGC
>JBBQPD010000281.1:0-7290 GCA_038331535.1 Gemmatales bacterium
GTCCAGCTTTCAGGTGATGATCGGCAAAGGAGTTCGGGCGGGAAGCCGGGAGCCCCGTTCGAGACGGGCGGGATGGTTGTCGTCCCAGGGGGGGCCGCACCAAGAGCACCGTCAGGGAGACGGCAGCGGTGACGGCGCGTACAGTAGCCATCGGGGGACTCCTGCGAAGGACGGAGAGTAGTATCCACCGTCATTGCAGCTGCGCCCCCCACTTTTGTCTACCTCAATGGACGTAACTCCTTGTACGAGAAGGCTACCAAAGCTGGACAATCTCTGAACGGGCCTCAAAGCAAGAACGGGAATGATCTCTCGCGAAAGAAACTTCTCGACAACGCGCCCCTTTCCCTCTACGATTCACGGTCGACGATTTACGATCCCCGTATTAACGAGGCAACGATGCGCCGCGCTCTCTTCTCGGTCGCCGCGACAGTCGTTCTCTTGTTTGCGAGCAAGGCCCTTTCCCAACCGAAGCCGGACCCCAATATCGCCGCGACCGATCCGCGAACGCCCGCAGACGAGAAGAAGGCGTTTCGCCTGCCGCCCGGCTTCGAGGCGCAACTCGTGGCCGCGGAGCCGGACATCCACAAGCCGCTCAACCTCAACTTCGACGACCGTGGCCGACTCTGGGTCACGGACACGGTCGAGTATCCCTTCCCGGTCGGCCCCGACAAGAAGGGTCGCGACACCGTCAAGGTTCTGGAGGACTTCGGTCCCGACGGGCGGGCGCGCAAGATCACGACCTTCGCCGACGGGCTGAACATTCCCATCGGCGTCGTGCCCTTAAGCACGATCAAAGCACAGGAAGCGCTGGTTTACAGCATCCCGAGCATCTATTGCCTCCGCGACACGAAGGGCACCGGATCGGCCGATGAGCGCCAAAAGCTATATGCGGAGTTCGGCATCCGCGACACACACGGCATGACGAACGCCTTCACACGCGGTTTCGACGGCTGGATCTACGCCACGCACGGTTTCTCGAACACTTCGACCGTGAAGGCTGGCGACGGCTCCGCCGTGACGATGACCAGCGGCAACACCTATCGCATGAAGGCGGACGGCAGCCACGTCGAGCAGTGGACGTGGGGCCAGGTCAACCCGTTCGGCCTGGCCTTCGACCCGCTCGGCAATCTCTACAGTTGCGATTGCCATACCCAGCCGATCTACCAGCTGTTGCGCGGGGCACACTACCCGAGCTTCGGCAAGCCGAGCGACGGCCTCGGCTTCGGTCCGGAGGCATACACGAACTATCAGGAATCGACGGCCATCGCCGGCATCGCTTACTACGCCGCCGATCATTACCCGAAAGAGTTTCACGACGGCTGCTTCATCGGCGATGTGGTCACTAATCGCGTCAACCTGTTCCGCCTGGCCTGGCAGGGTTCGTCGACGAAAGCGACGCTCGAACGCTTCCTCCAGTGCGACGATCCCTGGTTTCGGCCGGTCGATGTGAAGCTTGGTCCGGACGGAGCGTTGTACGTCGCCGACTTCTACAACCGCATCATCGGCCATTATGAAGTGCCGCTGAACCATCCCGGCCGCGACCGCGAGCGCGGCCGCATCTGGCGCATCGTGTACACCGGCACGGACGGCAAGAACAAGTTGCCGCCGCTGCGCGACTGGACGCAGGCTTCGGTCAAAGAACTGGTCGAGACGCTCGGTAATCCGAACCTGACCGTGCGGCTGATCGCGGCGAATCAGCTGGTCGAACGCGGCGGCAAGGAGGCGACCGCCCTCCTACTGCCGTTGGTGGACGCACCGGAAGTACAGCGGAACATCATCAACATCTGGCGCCGGGTCCATGCCCTCTGGGTACTCCAACGGCAAGGCGCGTTACCCGAATCGGTCCTCGCCAACACAGCGAAGACCGAGGAAATGCTGGTGCGCGTCCATTCCCAGCGCATCCTCGGAGAACGGGCGAAGTGGACGGATGCCGAACACGAGATGGTACTGGGTGGGTTGAACGACCGCGACGCCAACGTGCGCCGCGCCGCGGCCGACGCCCTCGGCCGTCATCCTGATGCGAAGAATGTCCTCCCGTTGCTCGAACTGCGTGCGACCGTGAAGGCCGACGATACGCATTTGCTGCACGTCGTCCGCATGGCGCTGCGCGATCAACTCCGGAGAGACGAGGTATGGAAGACGCTCGACGAGAACCTCACGCCTCGTGATGCTGCTGCCCTGGCCGACGTCGCTCTCGCGGTCCCCAACGCCGCCTCGGCCAGGTTTTTGGCGCGGCAAGTTGGCGTAAAAGATGCGAATCGTGATTTCATTACACGGGCGACTCAACACGCCACGCGCTACGGTACTCCTGAAACGCGAACCGGCCTGCTGAAAACCTTGCAGCGTTTGGCATGGGACGATCTCCGCTTGCAGGCGGTCTATTTCCGCGCGGTCGAACGCGGCTCACAAGAGCGCGGAGAGGTCATTGATGCCGCCGCGCGTGCCTGGGCCGAGGACCTCGCCGAGAAATTACTGGCGTCGAAAGATGCGGGGGCCGTCCAGGAGGGGATCGAGATTATCGGTTCACAACGTTTCACAAATCGTCAGGACAGGCTGGCAACGATGGCGACCGACCGGGCGATCGCGCAAACTGTGCGCCTCGCCGCCCTGACGGCACTCGCCAACCTTGACGTCCGCCGCCACCTGCCAACACTCGTCGCGGTCCTCGGCGATGCCGACAGCCCCATCGCGCTGCGCGAGAACACGGCCGGCCTACTGGCGAAGGCGAACCAGCCGGAGACGCTCGACGAGCTTGTCAAGGCTCTGGCCTCGGCGCCAGCCCACTTGCAAAACAGCATCGCGTCCAATCTTGCGGGCAGCCCGACCGGCGCTGACAAGCTGCTGGCCGCGGTCGCCGCGGGCAAGGCATCCGCCCGGCTGCTGCAAGAGAAAGCGGTCGAGGTCAAGCTCGTCAACAGCAAGCTGCCCAACGTGAAGGAGCGAGTCGCCAAGCTGACAAAGGGCCTCCCCGCGGCGGATCAGCAAATTCAGGAATTGATGCAGCGCCGCCGCGCGGGCTATCTCTCGGCGAAGACAGACGTCGCCCTCGGAGCGAAGGTGTTCGAGAAGAGTTGCGCCATCTGCCACCAGCTCGGCGGTAAGGGAGAGAAGTTCGGACCCCAGCTGGACGGCATCGGCATTCGCGGCCTGGATAGGCTGCTGGAGGACGTGCTCGACCCAAACCGCAACGTCGATCAGGCGTTCCGTGCGACGACTCTCAACCTGAAGGACGGCAAACTACTCTTCGGATTGGTACTCAGAGAGGAGGGCGAAGTCGTGGTCGTCGTCGATGCCAAGGGTAAGGAGGTTCGCGTCGAGAAAAGCAAAATCGACGAGCGGACGGTCTCGCAGCAGTCGCCGATGCCCGCCAACCTCTCGGACGACATCAAGGAGGCGGACTTTTACAATCTGATGGCGTACCTGCTATCGAAGAAGGATGCGCCGCCGAAACCGGGAGTGCCCTGATAGTCCGGTGATGGGTAGGCGAAGCTGGGTGCTCAATGGCTGCCACGAGTCCGTTACGAAAGCGACGAACGAGCCGCGACCGTGAGGGAGCGCTGACCCCAACGCCCCCTCACGGTCGCGGCTCGTTCATGCTTGTCCTCGTCGCCATTCTCTTCCCCGGCGCGGCCCCGGTGTGCGCCGAACCGCCTACGACGTGGTGGTCACTTCGTCCCCTGGTCCGTCGAGCGTTGCCGCCCATTAACGACAGCGAGGCGAAATGGGTGCGAACTCCCATCGACGCCTACATCCTGGCGAAATTGCGTGAAAAAGGCTTGTCACCCTCGCCGGAAGCGGACCGGCGCACGTTGATTCGTCGTCTCACCTTCGACCTGATCGGCCTGCCGCCGACGCCTGAGGAAATAGACGCTTTCCTCGCCGATGTGCGCGCCGACGCCTACGACCGATTGGTGGATCGGCTGCTGGCGTCTCCGCACTACGGCGAGCGCTGGGGCCGGCACTGGCTCGACGTGGTCCACTACGGCGACACACACGGCTATGACAAGGACAAGCCGCGGCCCAACGCTTGGCCCTACCGCGATTACGTCATTCGCGCATTCAACGCGGACCGGCCGTATGGCCGCTTCGTGCAGGAGCAGCTTGCCGGTGACGTGCTATTCCCCGGCACGGTGGACGGGATCGAGGCGCTCGGCTTCATCGCCGCTGGTCCGTGGGATTTCATCGGCCACGCCGAAGTGCCGGAGAGCAAGATCGACGGCAAGATCGCTCGCCACCTCGACCGCGACGACATGGTGGCGAACACCATGAACACGTTCGTCAGCCTGACGGTGCAGTGTGCCCAGTGCCACAATCACAAGTTCGATCCGATCGCACAGGAAGACTACTATAGCCTCCAGGCCGTCTTCGCCGCGCTCGACCGGGCCGACAAGAAATACTATGCGGACCCGACCATCGCCAAACGAGCGACGCAACTTGAGGACCGACGGCAGAAGTTGCTCGACAGCAAGAAGGCGCTCGACGCAGAGGTTGCTCGCCTCGGGGGTATGCCACTCGCCGAACTCGAGCGCCGCATTGTCGCCGCAACTCAACCCGACAAGGGCGGCGAACGTCCCGAATTCGGCTATCACAGTCAGATCGAGACGACCGCGGACCGTGTCAAATGGGTGCAGGTCGATCTCGGCAAATCACTGGCCATCGATCGTCTCGTCTACGTCGCCTGTCACGACACGTTCAACAACATCGGCGCCGGCTTCGGCTTTCCCATGCGCTACCGAATCGAAATCAGCGAGGATGCGGAGTTCAAAAGGAGTGTAATCGTCGTCGATCACACGAAGGCAGACGTGCAGAACCCAGGCGTGGTGCCGCAATCCGCGCCGGTGGGCGGCAAGTCGGCGCGCTACGTCCGTCTGACCGCCACTCGCCTTGCGCCGCGAATGAACGATTACATACTCGCGCTGGGTGAATTGATGGTCTTCGATGCGACAGGCAAAAACGTCGCGCTCGGCGCTGCCGTCACGGCACTCGACTCTATCGAGGCGGCGCCGCGCTGGCGCCGAAGCAACCTCGTGGATGGCTACTATTACGGCCAAAAAGGCGTGTCCTCCGCCGATATGACCATCCTGCGAACGCAGCGTACGGAATTGATCGAACGGGTGACTACGTCGGAAACACGGCGAGCCCAGGCCGAAACTGCGGTTGCTCTGTCATCGGTGGACTCGGAACTCTCGAAACTGCCGCGGCCATCGGTCGTTTACGCCGGCACGGTCTACAACGGTGCCGGCACATTCGTAGGCACCGGCGGGACGGGAGGTAAGCCGCGACCCATCCACGTTCTGACGCGCGGCGACGTGAAGAAACCGGGAGCGGAGGTCGGCCCCGGCGCCGTGCAAGCCGTGCCGGGCTTGCCGGGTCGCTTCGACGTGCCGAAGGACCATCCTGAAGGAGAACGGCGGGCGGCACTGGCACAATGGATAACCGACGCGCGCAATCCGCTCACCTGGCGGTCCATCGTCAATCGGTTGTGGCGTTACCATTTCGGCCGAGGCATCGTCGATTCGCCGAACGACTTCGGCCGCATGGGCCAACTGCCGTCGCATCCGGAATTGCTCGACTGGCTAGCTATCGAGTTCCGCGACCACGGCCAATCCATCAAGCAATTGCATCGCCTCATCGTCAGCAGCGCGACGTACCGACAGGTATCCACGGCGAACGAAACTTATGCCAAACTCGACGCCGAGAACACGCACCTGTGGCGGATGAACCGCCGGCGGTTGGAAGCCGAGGCGGTGCGCGACAGCGTCCTGGCGGTGAGCGGCAAACTGGATCGTCGGCCATTCGGCCCCGGCTTTCAGGACTTCGTGATCGAGAAACCCGAGCATTCGCCCCACTACCAGTACGACTTGTACGATGCCGACGACCCGCGTGGTTTTCGCCGCTCGGTGTATCGCTTCCTGGTGCGCTCGCAACAGCAACCGTTCATGACGACGCTCGACTGCGCCGATCCATCGATGCAGGTGGATAAGCGGAACGAGACGCTGTCGCCGTTGCAGGCGCTGGCGCTGCTCAACAACGGCTTCATGCTGGCGATGAGCAAGCACTTCGCGGCGCGCGTCGAGACAATGGCCGAGGATGTGCCGGGCCGGGTGACAGCCGCCTATCGCCTGGCCCTGGGTCGCGCACCGACGACAGAACAACGCGATGCGCTGACGGCGTATGCTCAAAAACATGGGCTGGCGAATGCCTGTCGGATGATATTGAACTTGAATGAGTTTGTGTTCGTGGATTAATCGTTTACTGATCTTCAAGTTGACTGCATCATGCGGCTGAAGACAATCTGAAGATCAATAGCTGATAGCTGTCAGCTAATAGCTATCAGCTATTTCTCGTTCCCTAGCGCCACCGGGTAGAAGCGGATAGACTGGAACGGTGCGGCTGACAACCTGAAGGCCAAAAGTCCCAACCCGCCAGGGAAGCGCGTTGCAACACGCTTCCCTGGCGGGTTGAGGCTGAACAAGAATGGGAAACCGCATGAACCGTCGCGACTTCCTCTGGCAATCCGGCGGCGGACTCGGCGGCATCGCCCTCGCCTCGCTCCTCAACGCTGCACCGCTGCCGAACCATCGTCCGCGCGCCACGCGCGTCGTGCAGATGTTCATGGCCGGCGCCGCCAGCCACGTCGATCTCTTCGACTACAAACCGGAACTAATCAAACGCGACGGCCAACCGTGGGATCCCGGCGAAAAGGTCGAATTGTTTCAAAACGGTCTCGGTAACACCTTCGCTCCGCCGTGGAAGTGGAAGCAATACGGGGCGTCCGGCAAAAATCTCAGCGAGGTCGTCGCGCCGCTCGGCGACGTGGTGGATGACATCGCCTTCGTTCACAACCTCGTCGGCAAGACCGGCGTTCACAGCCAGGGCACCTATCTCCAGGCGACTGGCTTTCAGAACCCCGGCTTTCCCGGCATGGGCTGCTGGGTCAGTTACGGTCTCGGCAGCCTCAACGAGAACCTTCCGTCATTCGTCGTGCTGCCCGATCACCGCGGCTTCGCGTCCAATGGCCAGAAGAACTGGGACTCCGCATTCCTCCCCGCCCAGCATCAGGGCACGCTCGTCAGGCCGGGAACGGCCACTCCCATCGCCGACTTGTTCCCCTCGAAAAAGGGCGACTTCGTCACTCCCAGCGGCACCGCCGAGGGCATGGAGCTTCTGAAAAAACTCAACCAGGGCCACGCCGACGAACGCCCTGGCGACTCGCGTCTGGATGCGCGCATCCGCTCATACGAGTTGGCGGCAAAGATGCAGCTCGCCGCCCCCGAAGCACTCGATCTC
>JBBQPD010000282.1:0-7287 GCA_038331535.1 Gemmatales bacterium
AATAGTGACCCAGATGCCGCAGGTCGAGCGTAAAGGGCATCGGCCCCAGGAAGTTCTGGGAGTAGCAGGACACGCAGGTATCGACCGCGTCGCGGCGGCAATGAATGATGCGCGCCTTCGGGAACAGCGTGGCGATCAGCCCCAAGTGCAGAAAGTTGAACGGCATTTTATCGACGACGCGGGCCGACTCGCCCCCGATCTGCTTCAACTTCCGGAGGTGGTGCTCGGCGATCGCTCGCGTCGAGGGAGCATCCAGTCCAGCGGTCCACTCCGGATAATCCTCCGACGCGCCCGCGCTGGGCGGCCGTGTCCGGGTGAGCAAGTCCACCAGCCGCAGTTCGCCGGCGCCGTGAACCTGGGGATGGCTCGCGAGGATTTGTTCGGCGAGGGTCGTGCCGGAACGCGGCATGCCGACGACAAAGTGCGGCAGCTCACTATCGAGCCCGAACGCACGGACCCGCTCGAAGTAGGTTGGAGTGAAGGCGGCGATCAGACGATCCACAAATTGATGCTGCGCGGCGGGGTCGTAGGCCACACCGCGGCGTCTCTCAATCTCCTTCCGCAAGGTGTTCCCACGCTCGAAGAGTGTAAACGCCTCCGCATAGGCTCCCGCCTTGTCGCGCGCCCGGGCCAGGGCGAACTGGAGCCGGCAGCGATCGTCGGGCAACAGATCGGTACGCTCCGCCAGGACTTGAATGTGTCGGACCTCGTCTTCCCCGAAGGAATACTGGCCCGCGGCGGCGAGCTTGCTGAGGCCGGCGAGCGCCATTGTGTTGTCCGGATCGAGCCGCAACGTTTCCTTGTACACCTCCAGCGCCTCGTCGATCCTGCCCCGGATTTCAAGCACATATCCCAGGCTCGTGCGGGCAGTCGAATAACCGGGGTTGATCCGCAGCGCTTCCCGGAAGCAGTGCATCGCCTCGTCCATCCGGTTCAAGTCGCGCAGCGCGAGGCCCAGGTTGCCATGAGCTTCGGCGAAAGCGGGGCGCAGGCGGATGGCTTCGCGGAGATGCTGTTCCGCCTCCTCCGCCGCGCCGAGGGTGATGAGCACACCCCCCAGATCGTTCCGCGCCTGGGCGTGTCTTGGAGCGAGCCGAACCGTTTCGCGAAGCATGGCCAGCGCCTCCGTGTCCTGTCCTTGCTGGTGCAGGACGGCGCCAAGGCTGCTGCGCGCGTCGGCATGCATCGGATTCAGACGAATCGCCTCGCGGAAGGCGGCCGCCGCTTCCTCGAAATGACCCTGCCTGCGCAGGGCGACGCCCAGGTTATTGTGAGCGTCGGGAAGGTCGTGCTTCAGTCGCACGGCCTCCCGGCCATGGCGCACGGCTTCGTCCAGGGGGCCGACGTTCAGATAGACGGCAGCCAGATTACTGTGAAAGACGGGATGGGGGCCGTGCGCTGCCAGGGCGCGCAGGATCAAGTCGATCGCCTCCTGAGACCGGCCGGTCTGGTGGGTCAACACTCCCAGCAGATGAAGCGCGTGGGCATGCTGCGGGGCATCGTTCAGAATGGCGCGGTAGAGAACCTCGGCTTCAGCCAGTCGGCCAGCCTGCTGATGCTGCACGGCCAACCGGAGGCGCTGCGCGTCGTCAATCATGCGGGGCGCCTCCTCGTAAAACGGACGACACATCAAAAGACCTTCACGAGCCGCGACCGTCAGGGAGCGCGGGCAGAAACGCTCCCTGACGGTCGCGGCTCGTTGAGCGCCTCCAGCAACGGTGCCAGGTGCGTCGCGTAGCGTTGCCAGCGGCCGACGGCGCTGCGATAGAGCGGTTGCCGCACCTGCACGATGCTGGCCGTGCGCACAACGCGCTGGGTCTCGTGGAAACGGAGGCAGCGCGCATCCCATTCCAGGCCGCAGAAGTCCACCAGCCTGCGGCTAACCGCTTCCTGATCGGTCGTCAGTTCTTCATAAGACAGTTCGAACAGGGGCGAGGGTAGAACCTTGCGCCAATGCGCCATCAGCCGCTCGTATTCGCGGTAGTAATGGCCCAGGTGCCGCAGATCGAGCGAAAACGGCACGGCGCTGCCGAAGTTCTGGAAAAAGCAGGACAGGCAGGTATCGACCGCGTCGCGGCGGCAGTGGATGTATTTCGCCTTCGGGAACAGCACGGCCAGGATGCCGAGGTTCAGGAAGTTGAAGGGCAGCTTATCGATGACTCGTTCCGCCGTTCCGCCCAGCTGCCGCAAGCGCCGAAGATGCCCTTCTGCCAGCAGTCGTACCGCCGCCGCTTCTCCCAATCCCGCCGCGCTCTGCGGATAGCCTTCCGTGGCGCACAGACTTCCCGGAAGAAGGGCGATCAACCGGTCCACGTCTTGCAACTCCCCCGCGCCATGCACCAGCGGGTGGCTGGCGAGAATCTGCTCGGCCAGAGTGGTGCCCGAGCGCGGCATCCCGACGATGAAGACTGGTAGCTCAGTGTCCACCCCGAACGACCGCACGCGCTCGAAATAGGCAGGCGTGAAGGTGGCGATTAGCCGGTCCACGAGCCGGCTCTGCGTTGCGGGGTCGTACACGGCGCCGCCGCGGGCGTCGATCTCCTTGCGCAGCTCATTACCCCGGCTATAGTGCGCGAAGGCTGCCGCCGTGTCGCCCGCCTTGTCGAACAACCGGCCCAGGGCAAAGTGCAATTGCGTGCGTTCGTGCGCCGGAAGATCCTCACGCGCCGCCAGTTCCCGAATGTGGCGCATCTCCTCATCAGAGAAGCGATGGTGCCCGGCGACGGCCAGCTCGCTGAGCAGGAAGATCGCCTGGGCGTTGTTCGGATCGAGGCGCAAGGTTTCCCGATATTCGGCGACCGCCTCTCCGATCCGACCCAGCGCCTCCAACGCGAAGGCGAGGTGATTGTGGGCCATCACGTTTTCCGGACTGAGGCGCAGTGCTGCGCGAAAGGAGTCAAGCGCCTCATCCATGCGATGCAACTGTCGCTGCGCGACGCCGAGGTTGCAAAGTGCGTCGGCATCCTCGGGCCAGAGGCGGACGGCTTCACTCAGGTGCGGCAGCGCCGATTCGGCCTGGTCGCGGGCGATCAGCAGGACTCCCAGTTCATGCTGGGCGTGGGCGTCGCCGGGATCGCGCCGGACCCTTTCGCGGAGGTTGGCCAACAAATCGGGCGGCGCCTCCGACTGCGCGGCGTCCGTCTCCAGGTAGTGTCGGGCCGTCGTGTGGTTAGGATTGAGCCGCAGCGTTTCTTGGAAAGCGGACACCGCATCCGGAAGTTGCCCCCGCTTGCGCAGGACGACACCGAGGTTACAGTAAGCATCCGCGTAGTCGGGCTTCAGCCGGACGGCCGCGCGGTAATGCGCTTCGGCTTCGGCCAGGCGACCAGCGGCGAAGTAGGCTGCACCCAGGTTGTTGTGGAACTCGGGATGCGGCCCGTGTGCGGCGAGAGCCTTTTGGATGAGGTCGATCGCGTCGTGATGCCGGCCGGCGTGTTGGGCCAACACGCCCAGCAGGTGCAAGGCGTGGGGATGTTGCGGCGCCTCCCGCAGGACGCCGCGGTACAAAACCTCGGCCTCGGCCAAACGACCCGCCTGGTGATGCTGCACGGCCGACGCCAGACGTTCGGGTATTCCGGACATGACGGGCGCTGCCTCCTCGTTCCAATCTCATTCTCCCTGCGGCTCCCCGCCCACCTCGCCATTGCTCGCGGGGGTTTCCTCCTCCGGTCCGACCTCGCGCGCCACGCGCGCCACCGACGCGATCCGGTCGCCTTCGCGCAGGTTCATGACGCGCACGCCCTGCGTGTTACGGCCGACGACACGGATTTCCGAGGCGTGCGTTCGGTTCACCATGCCGCCCGTGGTAATCAGCATGACGTCATCGTCCTCGCGCACCGACACCACGCCGACCACCGGCCCGTTGCGCTCGCTGGTGCGGATGTCGCGGACGCCCTTGCCGCCGCGCCGTTGCTTGCGGTAACGCATCCCCGACGGCAACTTCGCCGATTTCAAATCTTCTGGCAGAGCGATCTCGGCACCTTCTTCCTCCGCCGGCTCACTCGCGCCGGCCGTCTCTTCCGTCTCTTCGGTTTCCTCCACCATCCCCGCGACATTCTGTCCAAAGGGCGTGCGCTTGCCGTAGCCCTTCTCGCACACCGTTAGCAAGAAACCTTGTTGGTCGGCGACGACGAGGCCGACCACCTCATCCCCGCTGCCGAGGCGGATGCCCCGCGTGCCGCGCGTGTTGCGGCCCATCGAGCGGGCGTCGGCTTCGTCGAAGCGAATAGCCATGCCGAGCTTCGTACACAGCAGCACCTCGTCGCCGGGATGCGTCAGCACCACGTCGATGAGCTTGTCGCCGTCGTCCAGCGAGATGCCGATGATGCCGCCCTGCTTCGGCCGGCTGTACTCGTGCAACGCCGTCTTCTTTACCACGCCGGCGCGCGTCGCCATGATGAGGTGAGCGTCGCGCTCGTCGAAGTGCCGCACCGGAATGACGCTGGTGATCTTCTCTTCGGGCTTGAGCGACAGCACGTTGGCGATCGAGCGGCCGGTAGCGGTGCGCGAGCCTTCCGGGATTTCGTAGACCTTGAGCCAGTAGAGTTGGCCGTGGTTCGTGAAGCACATCAGGTAGGCGTGCGTCGAGGAGACGTAGAAATGCTCGATGAAGTCGTCCTCGCGCGTCGCCCCGCCGGAGACGCCGCGGCCGCCGCGGTGTTGGGTGCGATAGGTGCTCAGCGGCAGCCGTTTGATGTAGCCGCCGTGGCTGATCGTGACCGCGTTTGTCTCCTCCGGGATCAGGTCGCCGCGCGTCACCCGGCCGACCTCGCCTTGAAGGTCGGTGCGCCGGTCGTCGCCGTACTTGTCGCGCACTTCGATGAGGTCGGCCTTGACCAGGTCGAGGATGTGTCGCTCTTCGCTGAGCAGATGCTCGAAGGCGGCGATCTTGCCGCGTAAATCCTGGAATTCGCGCATGATCTCGTCGCGCTCGAGCGCGGCGAGCTGGCCGAGCTGCATGCGGACGACGGCCTCGGCCTGCGACTCCGTCATGCGGTAAATGGCCTGGCCGCCGATTTCCCGCTGCAGAGCGGCGAAGTTCTCCTGCCCGAGGGCGCGTTCCATGACGACGGCGGCCACTTCCATCTGCGACAGGCGCACCTTCGCCTCGGCCCGGCTCGGCGAGCGGCGGCAGGTGGCGATGACTTCGTCCAGCGACGAGATGGCGATCAGCTGGCCTTCGAGAACGTGGCTGCGCCGCTTCGCCTCGCGCAGCAGGTATTCGGTGCGCCGCCGGATCACCTGGACGCGATGGCGAATGTAGCAATCGAGCATTTCCTTGAGCGTCAGCCAGCGCGGCCGGCCGTCCACCAGGGCGAGCAGGATGATGCTGACCGTCTTTTCCAGCGGCGAAAACTCGTACAGCTGGTTGAGGATCAGGTGCGGGTCGGCGTCGCGCTTGAGGTAGACGACGAGGCGCACCGGCTCACCCTGACGCTCGCTGCTTTCGTCGCGCACCTCGCTGACGCCCTTGATGCGCTCCTCCTTCACCAGCCGGCCGATCTCCTCGGCTAGGCGGTTGCGCGTCTGCTGGTACGGCACCTCCTTGATGACGATCTGGGCGGTGCGGCCCTCCTCGACGATCTCGGCGCGGGCGCGAAGGACGATCTTGCCCCGACCGGTGGTGTAGCCCTCCATGATGCCCTGCTGGCCGCAGATGATGCCGCCGGTCGGGAAGTCCGGTCCCTTGAAGATGCCTTCCGCGATCAGGGTCGCGGCGGAGACCTCCGGCTCATCGATGACGCGGATGGCAGCGTTACAAACCTCACGCAGATTGTGCGGCGGGATGTCCGTCGCCATGCCGACGGCGATGCCGTCCGCGCCGTTGACGAGCAGGTTCGGGAACCGGCAGGGCAGGACGAGCGGTTCGCGGTTCTTGTTATCGTAGGTCTCGATGAAATCGACCGTTTCGTACTCCAGATCGGCGAGCAGTTCAGCGCCGACGGGAGTGAGCCGGGCCTCGGTATACCGCTGCGCGGCGGGCGGCAGGCCGGCGATGGAGCCGAAATTGCCCTGAGAATGGACGAGCCGGTGCCGCATGTTCCAGCTCTGGGCCATGCGGACGAGCGTGCCATAGATGGACTGGTCGCCATGCGGGTGATATTTGCCCATCGTCTCGCCGACGATGGCCGCGCATTTGCTCGTCGAGCTGGATGGACTGAGGCCGAGGCCGTTCATCGCCACCAGAATGCGCCGTTGCGACGGCTTGAGACCGTCGCGCACATCGGGAAGCGCCCGGCTGATGATGACGCTCATCGCATAGGTGAGGTAGCTGTCCTTCAGCTCGTCGGCGATGTTCAGCGGCGAGGGCGGCTCCCCAGCGCCGTCGGCGCCGGGAACAACGGGTGGAATGGTCGGCGGGATTACGTCATCCGGCAAAGCTCAAACCTCCTGAGACTCCGCGCTTGCGGAACGCTCGCGGCTCTTGACCTTCAGGTTGTCCGCCACACGGAATTCGGTCGTCCGCTCGTACCCAGCAGCAAGGGGGTACGAGAAAGAGCTGATAGCTGTTAGCTGACAGCTATCAGCTTTTGATCTTCCGATTGTCTTCCGCCGCAGGATGCAGTCAACCGGAAGATCAATAAACAAACTTCACCCCTATCTTATCAGAAATGTCCCCCATTCACTACCTCCGTAGAGGCGCGCGCCGGAACCTTTTTTCTGTTCCCGGCGACGAAAAGGCTGATAGGATGAACCGGTACGAGGCGTCCGCCCGGTAGGGTCGGGCGCGCAGATCACCCCGATGGAGGACTGACCCGTGCGCCGTCTGTTTGCCGCCGCCCTGATTACCTGCTGCGTCGCTTCGTCGTTCGCCGCCGACCCGCCCGAAGACACCCCCAAGGCCGCCGCGGCCCGCAAGGTGATGAAGACCAAGGTAGATTTCACGTTCAAGGCCACTTCGTTCGGCGAAGTGATCGACGAGATCAAGGAGAAGGTCAAGATCGGCATCAAGCCGGACACCAAGGCCGGGATCAATCTGAACAAGCCGATCACTTACTCCTGCAAGGACAAGCCGCTGGAGGACGCCCTCGAAGAAATCCTCGCCAAGAACGGTTGGGGCTACTACGTCAAGTCGCAGAAGGGCGACGGCTACGACGGCGTGCTGCACATTCGCCCCGGCAAGGAGCGCGGTTGGGAAGGCAAGGAAGGCCGCCTCGACAAGCCGAAGGACGACAAGTAGCATCGTGGAGGGTGTATGGTGGGGGGGGGGGTGGGGTGATAACACCCCCCACCCCCCCCCCCCCCACCCCCCCCCCCCCCAAGAAACGTGGACCCCCCGGATTTTAG
>JBBQPD010000283.1:0-7285 GCA_038331535.1 Gemmatales bacterium
TCCCTCACGGTCGCGGCTCGTGAGCTTCTTTTGAACCAAGAAAGACAGTCTCCCGCCAGACCGACGCGACGAACCTCGGCGTCGTCGGAGAGACCCTTTTTATCGCTTACGGCTGTTGCCGCTCTTGGCCACCGGTTCTTCCTCGCCCTCTTCAGCTTCCTCGTTCACCGTCTCCTCGGCGAGCGTCGTCAACTTCTCGTCGGTCGCCTTTTCCTCGTCGAGCGTTTCTTGCATGAGGCTGGAAACTTCCGACAGTCCCAGCAGGTCGGCCCACGTGCGCACGGTGCCGTAACTCGCGATCTCGTAGTGTTCGACCTTCTGGGCCGCGGCGATCAGTCCGGCGTCCAGCACCGACGGCGCCGCGTCCTCCTGGAGCAACTCCTTACCCTCTTCGATCAGCCCTTCCATGGCCGCGCACTTCTTGCCCTTGGGAGTCACGCCCAGCTGCTCGCAGGCCCGTTCGAGGCGTGCCACGTGCCCGCGCGTCTGCTCCAGATGTTCCAGAAAGCCCGCCTTCAGGTCAGGGTTAGTGGCGGCCTTCGCCATCTTGGGGAGCGCTTTGACCAGCTGATTCTCAGCGCTGTAGAGGTCCTTAAGCTCTTCGACGAGAAGATCCCGCAGCGTTTTCAACTTCATGGCGTGTTATCTCGTGAGATCGCCAGCGTGTCGCCGGGCACCGCACCCGGGACCGTCCGCGGCGTTGAGGGTGTGACGAGCAAACGGTGTTCCGTAATGATCATCATCAAAAGTAAACGAGCCGCGGCCGTCAGGGAGCGTTTTCAACTACGCTCCTTGACGGTCGCGGCTCGTCTGCGCCGTTCTCTGGTCATTGAAGCGTGCGCTACACCTTGCCAAGTGCAGGAGCCGCCGTCTCGCGCGTGTAGGCGCCGTAGCGGAGCAGAATATCCCAGGCCTCGTCGGAGCGATCTTCCGCATGCACGGTCACCAGGGTACGACCCGAGTGAAGCTCGCTCTCGTAGTACTTGGCGTCGGTCTCCGAGAGACCCAAGCCGGTCAGGGCGCCGAGGACGCCGCCGGCGGCGGCACCACCCGCCGCGCTGATCAGAGCAGCTGCGATCGGACCGGCAGCGAGGATCGGGCCGATCACGGGGATCACTCCGAACGAAATACCCAGCGACCACAGGGCAGCGACACCTCCGACGGTCCCGGCCCCGATCGCCGCCCCCTTGGCGGCATTGGAGCCGCTGTCCTTCTCTTCGGTGTGGCGCGAGACGATGCCAATATGGGCATCGCTGAAGCCCGCTTGCTTCAAGGCCCGGACCGCCTCCTGTGCCTTGCCGGCGTTGTGGAAGACTCCGATCACGGTGGTCAAATTACTGGTTCTCATGGCTGCTCCTTGTTTGGGGGGCGGTAATAGCCCGGCCATTCCGGACACAACCATGTGCCCGCCCCTGTGCAGGGGTATCAATAGCAAAACTGATGCCGCCGCTGTACGCTACGCTCGCCGAGCGGCTCCGTATAAGATCAATAAACATGAACAGCATCCACGACTTCGACGCTCTGGAACGGCTCCGCGCTCAGCTGCGGTTAGAGCCGCACTCCGTGCGTCGCTTCCGGAACGCCGTCTACAAGAAGCACCGTCTGGCGGAAGATGCCCTTCTCGAAATCCCCGAGCCGTGGCGAACCGACTTCGGCCGCGAAGTCGTCTTTCACGCCCTGGAACTCCGCAGCCGGCACGATTCGCAGCTGGACGGGGCCAGCAAGCTTCTGTTCCGCACGGCGGGCGGCCACTCGATCGAAGCCGTCATCCTGCGCATCGCTTCCGGCCGAACTTCGTTGTGCGTGTCGTCTCAGGTCGGCTGCGCTGTTCGCTGCCGCTTCTGCGCGACCGGCCAGATGGGCGTTGCCGTGAATCTCACGCGCGACGAAATCCTGGATCAGGTCATCCGAGCGAACCTCCTGCTCCGCCCCGAAGGCCGCTCGGTGCGAAATGTCGTCTTCATGGGCATGGGTGAGCCGTTCCACAACGAGGCGGAGGTCTACCAGGCTCTGGAGATCCTGCTGTCGCCGCAGTGCTTCGGCCTGTCGCCGGCGCGCGTCCTCGTCTCCACGGTCGGCATCCCCAGCGCGATGGTCCGTTGCGCGGAGCGTTTCCCACGAGTAGGAATGGCGCTCAGCCTGCACAGCGCTCGGCAGGAGCGGCGCGAAGCGCTCATTCCGCTGGCCCGGCGCTATCCTCTGGATGTGTTGCGGAAAGCGATCGGAGAAGTGGCGGCGCTCCAGCGCCGCCCTTTCATGGTCGAATACCTGCTGCTCGACGGCTTGAACGACAGCGACCAGGACTTGACCGAGCTAAGCGCCTACCTGCGCGGGCTGCCCGTCCATATCAATCTCATCCCCTACAACCCCATCGACGCGGCGCCCGGCCTGCACGGCACCGGACCGGGAAGGCGTCGCGAGTTTGCCGCAGCCTTGACTGCGGCTGGCTTCCGCGTCACGGTCCGCTATTCGCTTGGTGCCGATGTCGCCGCCGCCTGTGGCCAGCTCGTCCGCCGTGAAGCCGACCGATCCTCGGGTCAGCTTCCGACGCCGTAGGGCGGACTGTTCGGCTGGACCGGCGGCATGGTCGGCGGCGGATCGGGGGGAAGCGTGACAGGCTCGGGTTTACTCGGAGGCGTTCGCTCTGGCCGCGGGTCTCCCTCGCCCGGTGGGGGCGGAATGGGTGGTTGAGTACCCGGACCGGGGTTGTCTCCCGGCTGGACGGACCGTGGCCGTTCGTTGGGGAATAACGCGGTCGTCGACATTTGTATCGCGGTACGCATCGAACAATCTCCCGAGGTACGTGCCAACTCGTTCACGCCGGCAAATGTTGTCGACGTGGGGGAGGTAACAGAGAGCAAAGATTGTACCGCCCGGTGACCTACCGCTGCTTCCGTTCACGTTTCGCGTGCTAAGGCCCCCAGCTCGCAGTGTCGGCCCGCCGTAGACGACGCGAACGGTTTGTCTTTCGACGCATTGGCAAATGATGCGATCGTCGTCGATGAAGAAGCTACCTTCGGTGATGTGACGTTCCGGCGGCGGGGGCGTGAAGGCCGGCGTGGGTTGTTCCAAAACTGGGGAGGCTGTCGACGGAGCGAACTGCGGCAGTCGCTGGATCGCCGCTTTGAGCTTTGCGGCCAAGTCGCCGTTGCCGATGACGCTGTAACCCTCGCCGCCTTGGAGCGTGTCCTTGCGGGTCCAGGTGCCCAGCACCATTTCGTGGTGTCTGACGAAATAGCGATTGATCGCAACGTCCACGTCCTCGATGGTCGAGGGTGCGACGCCGAGCCACTCCGGGTCCGCGTGATTCGGTGGCTTGTCAAGCGACCGTTTCCGCATGAAGATGATGTCGGTCACGACGGCGGTGCCTTCACGCTTGAAGTCGTCGTAGGGTAGCCGTATCGCGCCGAGAAAATCCGCTCTGGCGGCCAGGTACTCTCGGGTGGCGGCGTTCTGCTGTAATAGTTCTGCCAGATCCGTGTGAGGGGCAACGGCCATCAGGACATCGATGCTGGGTGCATCTTTTCCCCCTGCCCACCGATGAGCGTCCCGCACTACACGACCAATGATCCCTACCTGGCCAGCTTCGTCTTGAGCGAAGGGGCCGTCTTCGCCGGCTGCGCATGGCTCGGCCCCAAGAAGGTCGAGTTCCGCTTCGTCGCCGATCGCCGTCTCCATGAACTGCTACGGCTGTACTGGAGTGGTGTCGCAAAGCCCATCGCGCCTCTTCGGCGTGCATCGGCAGCTCAAGAAATGGTCGTTCACGGAGCCGTAAGCACCAAATGCACACTCCGCTCTCTTCCCCCTCCCTCAATGCTCTACACCCTCGCCACTCTCCGGCAGACACCCCAGCCCACTCCCGCAAAATTCCTCGCGGCTCAGCCTGGGTGCTGGATTCAATACTACGACGACACCGCTGCGAAAAATCCGGCACGGGCGCTGTCGGCTCGCTCCTTCGACTTCGGCACTGCCCGCCGCAAGCAGCGTGCGCGGTGCGCGGTGGGCTTCTCGCTCCAGGCATTTGGAACGTCGCGGACAAAGGAGGGGTTCCTCTGCTTCCGGAACCTCGGCGTAGACATTGATCCGTTCACCGCTATCAAGCGGCGACGGCTCTCATCCGAGGAGATCGATCGGTGGAAGGAGGAGTACCTGAATCAACGCCTTCTGCCGTTCCCGCTCAAGCCACACTGGCTCATCGAAACACGACACGGTTTCCACGCCATCTTCCGCGTGCAGCCCCAGCGCTCGGAAGCCGGCGTTCGCGAGGCCGTCGCGTTGAACCACCGGCTCGTCTCCCTGCTCGGGGGCGACGAGAATGCCGTCCACCTGACGCAAGTCCTGCGCGTCCCTTGCACACTTCAGTTCAAGGAGCCATCGCATCCCTTCCTCTGTCGACTCCTTCTCGATAACGCCAGTACGATCCCACCCTACGACCTCACTACGGTTCGCAGCGTCCTCGACGCCTGGGACGTGTTACACAGGGTCTGGAGGAGAGAAGGGCCGGGACGCACAACGAAGGATGCTGGCATGGGGGAGCAACCATCTTGGCGACAGAATGTGCTGGACGGCGTTCCCGAAGGACGGCGCAACGCTGCGGCAGCCTCGATCGTCGGGGGGATTCTCGGGCGATTGCCGGAGTATCTCTGGGAGACAGCAGGCTGGGGCGGCCTGAAGGAGTGGAACCAGAGGAATGTCGTACCTCTCCCGGAGCGGGAACTGCGTTCGGTGTTTCTGAACATCGCACGTCGAGAACACGCGAAAAGACAGCGCTCGGCCCTGAAACCAGCAGGCCAAACCCCGGCAAACATCCTCGTTCGGGTGGCTGTCGGGAGCGACTTCACAGAACACCGCTTTAGTACCGCTTCCCTCCCCCATCATGTTGAGCATTGAGGACTGTCGAACGTTGCTGGGCCGGGATGATATGACGGACACCGAAGTGGCCGAATTCCTCCAGGATCTGCGTAACTTCCTGAGTCAATTCCTGGACGAGTATTTTCGGGAGGAATTTGAAAAGGACATGCTATAGTCTTTGCGCTCCCCTATGCCAAAATCCATCATTTACTGCCGGGTGTCCTCCGACCGCCAGGTAAAAGAAGGCCACGGACTCGACGGCCAGGAACAGCGGTGCCGGAATTTCGCCCACGAACGAGGGTACGAGGTCGTGGCGGTATTCCGGGATGAAGGTGTCTCCGGGGGGATCATCGACCGCGAGGGAATGCAGGAAATGCTCGACTTCCTCGGCTCCGAGGCACGCACCGCGGAGTGCGTCGTCCTCATCGACGACATCAAGCGACTGGCACGCGACCTCATCGGCCACTTCACTCTCCGAAACGCCATTCAGTCGCGGGGAGGGAAACTCGAAAGCCCGTCCCATAAATTCGGGAACGAGCCGGAAGAGGTCTTTGTTGAATCCATCATGGCCGTCACGGCGGAACTGGAGCGGAACCAGAACAAAAAACAAGTCAGGAACCGAATGCAGGCCCGTCTGGAAGCCGGTTACTGGCCGTTTTATCCACCCCCCGGCTACGCCTAGGCCAAGGTTCCCGGCCACGGTAAACTCCTGGTCCGCAAGGAACCGGAGTCCGGCATCATTCAGGAAGCGTTGGAGGGGTTCGCAAGTGGCCGTTTCCCGACTCAGGTCCATGTGCAGGGTTTCGTGCAGTCAAAGGGATTTAATCACTGGGGGACGGGAAAGATGGCGTACCTTGAGCCAGTCAAGCGCTTGCTCACTCGGGAGGTGTACACTGGGTATGTATCCTACCCCCCGTGGAAAGTGACAACCCGCAAAGGACATCTTGAATCACTGATTAGCCCAGACTCCCTCAGCCCCGGCCACCCCGAAAGCGGACCTTATTTTCCTGATGCACAACTCACATTCGGCATCGATTCGCGCGGCCCTTTGCGAGTAGAATCGCGCTGCCGGCGCGTGACGCCGGGTCGCGCACCGTGCCAGGCAGAGGAATGTAACGTCTCGGTCATCCAGCGGAGCCGCGCTTCATGAAACGTCTCGGCCGATTCCGGTTCTTCTCCTATGTCGTTGTGACTGTCCTCATCGTCCTGGGTGGGGCCCGGCTCGTCCTCTCTTCCGCGTTCGCGGCGGACAAGGTCGCCGACCGGCTCGGCGTCCTCCTCGGCGTTCCCGTGCGCGTTGCCCGCGTCGATATCGGCATCGGCGGCGGCTCCTCGTTTCAGGGGCTGCAAATCTTCGAGGACGACAACGCGCGCCCTGAGATGCCTTGGGTCAGAGCCGACGACGTGAGTGCCGATTTCTCCGCCGTGGACATGTTCGGCGACGATTCGCTCCCCAAAGAAATTGTCCTCAACGGCGCCCACGTCGAGCTGCGCTTCGCCAAGGACGGTTCACTGCTCACACGCCTGCCGAAGACGACGGACTCCACGCAAGCGCTGCCGAAACTGCGGCTGGAAAACGCCCGCGTGACGATCAAACAGGAAGGCCGCGAACGCCGCCCACTCGTCGTCACCGGCGTCACCGCCGACTTCACCTACGCCGACCGCGCCTTCCGCTTCGAGGGCACCTGCGCCGACGCCTACTGGGGCGACTGGACCGTTGTCGGCTCCTACGACGCCGTCAAGGACGACTTCCGACTTGCCCTTCGCTCGGAACGGACGGCCGTGAACGCCGAGAAGCTGACGCTGCTGCCGTTCATCCCGGATTCGGTCTGGGAAGAAGTGAAGATCACCGAGGGGGTGACGCCGGCGGAGATCGACCTGACCAGCCTGGGGACCGACTCGGTCAAGTATCGGATCGCGCTGAAGCCGACGAACACGCGCGTCCATGTTTCCTCCATCGATCTGGAGGCCGAGGCGGCGTCCGGCGAGGTGGTCATCGAGGATGACGTGGTCCGGCTGAGTAACGTGAAAGGGCGGACCGCCAACGGCAGCATGGGCACGGAGGCCGTGCTCGATTTCCGGGAGGACAACGCTCGGCTGTCCTTCGAATCGATCTGGCTGAACGACGTCGATCTGCACCGGCTGCCCGATTCGTGGGGGCTGAAGCAGCACAAAATCACCGGCAAGCTGACGGGCAAGGCGAAGCTGGACGTGCGCGTCAAGGTCGAGGGCGTGGACATGGAAGGCAGCGGCAAAGGCGCGGTGACCGTGGACATTTTCCCGCTGCCGATCACGCTCAAGCTGACCGCGGTCAAGGACAAGATCAATATCTTCCCAGCGCGCTCGGGCCTCTTTCGGGGGCTGTGAGCGTATCCGCCGCTTGCGGCTTCGCTCCTGGGCGAAACCGCAAGCGGCGGACCTTTTCCTGACCTAC
>JBBQPD010000284.1:0-7280 GCA_038331535.1 Gemmatales bacterium
GTCCACCGGCTTGACCAGGTGCCGGTCGAAGCCCGCGTCGTGCGTCCGTTGCCGATCGTCTTCGGCTCCCCACCCGGTCAGGGCCACGAGAAACGGCTCGCCCCCCCACGGCTGTGCCCGGATGCGGCGGGCGGCCTCGTACCCGTTCAGTCGAGGCATCCCCAGGTCCATCAGCATGAACTCCGGCCGGAACGCCGTCGCAACCGCCACTCCTGTCTCCCCATCGTGGGCCATGCGCACCTCGTGCCCCATGATCTCCAGCAGCATCGCGAGCGACTCTGCCGCGTCCTTGTTGTCGTCTACCACGAGGATGCGGCGGCGCGGCCCGCGCGACGGCTTGGCCGCGACGGCCTGCGCGCCGGCGGCGGCGGGATTGACGGCCGCCGGCAGGCGGACGACGAACTCGCTGCCCCTCCCGAGGCCGTCGCTGTGGACTTCGACCCGGCCGCCGTGCAGCTCGACGAACTCCTTGACCAGCGACAACCCGATACCCAGGCCGCCCTGCACCCGCTGCCACGCCGTGTCCACCTGGACGAAGACCTCGAAGACATGGGGCAGGTCGGCGGCGGGAATGCCGATGCCGGTGTCTCGGACGCTGACCACGACCTCGCTCCCATCCCGCCTGGCGGACAGCCAGATGTGGCCGTTCGGCTCGCTGTACTTGGCGGCGTTGTTCAGCAGGTTCTGGAAGACTTGACCGAGCCGGGCCGGGTCGGCGTCCAGCAGGACCGGGTCGGGCGGCGGCGTGACGGTCAGTTCGTGGCCCCCGAGGTTGATCAGCGGCCGGCTCGCCTCCACGGCGGCCCACAGCACCGACGCGAGATTTACCCGCTCCTTGCGGAGCTCCAGTTTGCCCGTCCTTATCCGGCTCACGTCCAGAAGCTCGTCTACCAGCCGTACCAGCTGCTTCAACTGCCGTTCCATCATGGCCCGGGCGTTCTCCGCCGCGACCGGATCCTTCCCGGACAGCTTGATGAATTGCAGCCCGGTACTCAGCGAAGCGAGGGGATTGCGAAGCTCGTGGCTCAAGACCGCGAGGAAGTGGTCTCTCATCAGTACGGCGGCCTGCAGCCGCACGCCGAGAGAATCCGCCGCTTCCGTAAGCTCGTGCTGTCGAGTCGCGGAAACAAGAAGCGCCTCATTCATCGCCCTCGTCTGCCGGCGGAAGACCGCGGTCTCCGTCGCGTCCGTGACGTGGACCATGACCCCGGCCGGCCGCTCGTCCGCCCCGAGGATCGCCCACACCGCGTACGACCAGTAGACGGGCAGCGGCCGCGCCTGGCGGTGTTCCTGCTCGGCCAGGTTCTCGTGCGTCCCCGTCCGGAAGACACGGCCGAGCAGGTCCAGGCAGCCGTTCTCCGCCCCCTCCGGCACGGCCTCGGCGAGCAGGCGGCCCATCAATTCGTCGGCCGACTTCCCGGCCAGGCGGGCGAACGCCGGGTTGACGTAGCGGATGATGTGCGTCGCTCCCTCGACGGCGACCATCGCCTGGGGCGATCGCTCCGAGAAGTAGCGGCACAGGCGGGGAAAGTCGAACGGATCCGTCCCCGCGGCTGGTCGCGTTATCGTACTCATGACGCACCCCTATTCTTCGTGGTCCGGCGTGCCGGTGATCTCAGCGCTGTCCCGTGCTCCGGGGGCGAACGTTACGGGAACCCCGGAAATCAGGCGCTGGTACCCCGTAAGCCGCGCGCCGATTCGCAGCCCTTCCGACTTGATCTCGTACTCACAGATGTCCTTGCTGTGGTCGCCGCCCCGCATCTTGACGACCATCAGCACCTTGCGGAGCCGGCCGTCGATCTCCACGTAGCGCAGCCGGACGATGTCGTCGCTCAGGAACGAGATCGCGTACGGGCTGAGGGCCAACTCGGTGAAACTCTCGATCAGCTCGACGGTGCTCACGATCGTGACGCCGGTCCGCGTCAGCGCCCCGATCATCCGGTAGAGAGACTCGCGGAAGTCGGTCCGGAAGCCGGGCGCCAGGGCCAGCTCGAACCCGGCCAGCGAGTCGATCACCAGCCGCTTCGCCCCCGTTCGTTCCACGGCGTCGATGATCTCACGCATCGTCTCGTCGACCGACAGGTCGAGGGGGCGGAGGTAGAGGAGGTTCAGCTTGCCGTTTTGCATGGGCGCCTCGAAATCCATGCCCAGGTCGCCGGCCCGCGTCGCGTATTCCTCCGGGCGCTCCTCGAACATGGCGACGATCCCCGGCTCGCCGCGGCGGAGGCCCTCGGCGATGAACTGGGTCGCGAAGACCGACTTCCCCGAACCGGACGGCCCGGCGATCAGCAGGCTGTCGCCCTCGGGGATGCCGCCGCCCATCATCGCGTCCAGCTCGGCGACCCCGGTCGAGAGGCGCCGCCGGTCGCGGGCTTTCTTCGTCCGACCGGTGAGGCCGAAGGTGCGCGGGAAGGCTTGCACCCCCGCCTCGGTGATGCGGAACGTGTGCATTCCCGGGACGGATGCCTGCCCGCGCAACTTCATGACCTGCATCTTGCGCACGATCGAGTTTCGCTCCACTTGCTGGTAGAGCCAGAACAGCCCGTCGGCGACCGTGAAGACGGGGTTGTCGCGGATTTCGCCCTCGACGTACTCCCCGATCAAAAACGTGGTCGCCTGCCAGCTCGTCAAGTGGAGAGCCAGGCGCTGAACGAAGCCCTGGAGTTCCATCTCGGTGGCGACGGCCTGGGCTTTCCGCACCACCGTGCGGAACGAGTCCACCACGACGAGGCTGGGGTTGGCCGCTTCGACCTCCTTGACGATCTCCGCGAGGACCGCGTCCAGGTCATTCTCCAACACAACCTGGCTAAGGTTGACGAAGCGGACGGCGGTGGTCAATTTCGCCGGGTCGAAGAACCGGAACTGCTGCTGGTAGCGCAGCATCTTGATGGACGGCTCGCCCAGCACGGTGAAGTAGAGGGCTGGCTGCGCCGGGGTGGCGTTGGCGAACAACATCTGATGGGCGAGGGTCGTCTTCCCACCTCCGGGGGCGCCGGCGATGATGTTGAAGGAGTACTCCGGCAGCCCGCCGCCCAGGATCTCGTCCAGCCCCGGCACCCCGGTCGCTAGCTTCCGAATCGTCACCCGGTCTTCGACGCTCATGGTTGTCCCTCGGTACTCCGCTCTGTTTCATCCACGACCGCGTCCGACCAGACGCCGCGCACGAGGACAAGCGTCAGGGGTTCGCCGATAAACGTCGCCAGCAGCCCCAGCAGCTGGGCCACGACCACGACTCCCGCCTCAGCGCTTGGGGTCGCACCTTGTTCAGACCGCGCCGCGTCGAACCCCTCCAACGACCCGTCCACTCCGACTTGCACCGCGCCGAGCCAGGGCACTTCCGCCGTTGCGAGGGTCAGAGCTCGCGTCAGGAGGGACCGAAAGCCGACCACTCCCGCGAGCTTCGCGAGCGGCAGCCGCAACTTCGCACAGACCCTGAGCGCCTGGCCGACCTGCCCATTGGGCGGGACGAGCGCCCCTTCCAGGGCGATCAACCGCCGAGCCAAGCTCTGCATCGCGGGGGTAGCCGTGTTCATCTGGCGTGTCTCTCACGTCGGATAGGAAACGCATGTTCCGACATTCCCGGTCGATCTCGGCCCTGGGGCCGCCGCGGCCCAGCTCATTCCTGACCCCGAGGGATGGTGGTGTCGATCGACGCGATCTGCTGTCGGGCGGCCGTCGGCCAGAGACCCAAGCTCGTCCCCTCTCGGCCGCCGGATGATTCCGCCTCTCATTAGCTTAGCAAGACCGCCCCGGCGCAGACGGATAATATCAACAAGGAGGCACGATACAGACGAATCGAGCAGACCAGCGGCGGAGGAAAAGGGCCGTCGTTTCAGGGAGCGACAAGCCTGGGCCGTGGGCGATGAGCGAGAATTCGGGATAGCGCTCGACGGATTTGCTTTGGGCGGGTTCCGCCATAGAATAGCTCTCGGACCGGGCGACACACCCGCGCTTTGCTGTCTCAGTTGTCCGCGGCCAGCCGTTGACAACGCCCCGGCCCCTTCAACGAATGAAGAGATTGCAGCGGGTGAAGCGGCGAGTAGGCTTAATGGAGCAGAGTAGTCGCAAGCGAATGAAAAGGAACAACGTGGGAGGCGTAGCTCAGTTGGTAGAGCAACGGACTTTTAATCCGTAGGTCCTGGGTTCGAGCCCCAGCGCCTTCACTGACCGAAGACCTTTGCCGAACGCTGGTTAGCGTTACCCGTCCAGCGTAGGATGGTGCGGCTCACGGAAGGAAACACCCGGTAGACTACCGGATTGCCTTCACGGGAGACGCACTACCTATGCGCACTTCTACGACCGCCCGAACCCCTTCCCTCCGCCGTCATGCCGCGTCCGGCCTTGCCGTCGTCACCCTCGACGGACACGACCATTACCTCGGCACGTGGCCGCCGGAAGCGAAGAAGCCGCCGGCCGAGGCGCAAGCCGCCTACGATCGGCTCATCGCCGAATGGCTGGCCAACGGCCGGCGTCTACCGTCGGCAGCAGAGACCAACAGCCCCTTCACCGTTAGCCAGCTGTTGCTTGCCTTCTGGCGACACGCCGAACAGCACTACCGCCGCGACGACGGAACCCCGACGCAGGAACTGAGCGACTACCGCTACAGTCTCCGCCCGCTCCGCGAACTGTAGGGCGACACGCCGGCCGTCGAGTTCTCGCCGCTGAAGCTGAAGGCGGTGCGCCAGCGAATGATTGACGCACAGGAATACCGCGTCCGGCTGAAGGACACGACCGAGGCGCGCGAGCGCTGGCTCGCCGAGGCTGACGTCAAGCCCGACGAAGGGCGGGCCAGATTCGGAAAGAAGTGGCAGCCCGCCGAGGTGACCGACCGGCGCCCCGCGCTGATCCGCGGCGTCATCAATCAACGGATCGGTAGAATCGTTCGCGTGTTCCGTTGGGGCGTCTCCGAGGAGGTGGTGCCGGAGACGGTCTACCGCGCGCTGGGCACGGTCAGCGGACTGGAAAGGGGGCGGTGCAACGTCCGCGAGACGGAACCGGTCAAGCCGGTCCACGAGGCACACGTCGAGGCGATCCTGCCCTACGTCCTCCCGCCTGTCGCCGCCATAATCCGGCTTCAGCAGTTGACCGGCGCCATTCTGGCGCGAGACGGCGGTTTTCATCGCAAATCGCCTAGCCCAGGGTATATCCGACGCACGGAACGCGCTCGACATGCTTGGGAGTAGAGACCTCTTTTCAACCGGCAGCATGGTCGAGTTCGGAGATCAGTACCAATCGAGCTATCACAGGGCGGTGATCGCTCTCGGGGCACATCTGGGACATGAGATCCGCCAGACCATGGTGAGTGCCTACTTGGACGCCTTCTACGATCCTGCAAATTCGGACGGGTCTCTTATTCCGCTGACAGCCGGACAGATAGGAGGCCAGGAAAGGGTCACTTGGAATCAACTCTGGCTAGAGAATAGCTGGCCTATCTTTCAAAGCGCTCTCCTCCAAACCCCCGAGTTCAACTTCGACAAGATCATTGCGCTGCTGGACTGTGAGCGAAGCAGCGCGCTGGACAGAATCGAGCAGCAATCTTCACCGAGGCTCCAGTTCGATCAGACCACATGGACGGTTATCGTTGACGGGGCCGCATACTCCGATCTGAACCACCCTTGAGATGTTCCAGATCGGCCTCGGTAATGTCGCTGAGGTGCAGGCCGATCCACTCGATTTCGGGTAGTTTCGCGAGCGGGGCCAGATCGATTCCGGCCGTCTTGCCGCCGAAGAGATGGACCCTGATGACGGGCTTTCCGGGCCGCTGCGGATCGATTTCCACGAACCCTTTCATTTTCTTGATGGCGGCGATCGCCTCATCCTGCATCGCCTTGGTGAACAGGTGCGGCACGTCGTAAAACTTCGCCGTGAAGCGCTCCTTCACCCCCGCCTTCGCATAAACCGCCGCGATCTTCTCCACCGCCTCCTTCATTCCCTCCGGCGGAAACAGTCGATCCTGCGCACATTGCTGTACAAGCAACGGCTTCGGCGCGTGCAGCGACGCCACGTCCGGCAGATCGAGATAGCGATGCAGTCCCGGCAGGAAGTGAACCCACGAGTGCGTATCGACGTGTGCCTTCAACATCGGCCGCACGCTCGACATCAACCCCGTCACACAGGCGGCGCGGATACGCTCGTCAAGGGCCGCGAGGTAGCAGGACCGATAGCCGCCCATCGAGATGCCGAGGCAGCCGATGCGCGCCGCGTCCACTTCGGGGCGCGTCTGCAGATAATCGACGGAGCGAATGTCGTCCCAGAAAACGATGCCGGGCCAGTTCAGGCCGGCGAGGACGAGCGCTTTCGCCCGTGTCGCCTCCTTGTTCCGACACGGTTGATTGAGGTGGCGCATGTCGTCCGCACTGTAGCGCGAACGGTCCCAGCCGTGCTTCAGGTCGGCGTCGAGCATAGCCCGGCGCTCGCCGAACATGAAGGCGTCGATAGTGAGCACGACGTAGCCGCGCCGCACCAGCTCGGTCGCGGTGGGCCGGCCTACGTAGTTGCGCTGGTGGTAGTCGGCGAGGACGGGATGATTGTCGCCGAGATCGATCACCTTCTCCTTGCCGAAGAGGAACATCCCGCCGTGCGAGTGCAAATCGACGATCGCCGGCGCCTTCTTCTTCAGCCCCTTGGGCAACAGGACGTAGGCCGGCACGCGGAACTGCGGCGTGGTGGAGAAGACGATCTTCTCGCGAATGTGGTCGCCGCGGTCCACCGTTTCCAGGACGTCGGGCTTCGGATCCACTTTCTCGGGATCCTGCTGGAGCAGCTCGAAGACCTTCGCGCGGGCCGTCTTCGTGAAGTCGTCGAGAGTGCGGAAGCGATTGCCAAGAAAGGAGAATTCGTAAACGGCCGGACCTGCGAGACGATCCACGTCGGCGAAGAGACTGCCGAGGTCGGCGCCGCTCGGCTTCAGGTCGCGCGCCGGATCGATCGGAGAGGGGCGCGGCGGGTCGGCGTTGGCGGACGCGGGCCGAAGGCCGCCAGCGCCGCGGATCGAAGGAAACGGCGGCGTGATGGACTCTCTTGATCGTATCATCATCCCCCCAAGCGGCTTGGTGATGTGTCAGTCCGCTGAGAATTGTACTCCGGCATAGGTTGGTCCGCTGCAAGACGCGCCCACCTTCGTGGTGAACAGTGCTGGCGTGATGAACGACAACTATACTTCCCGCCCGGCGACACGCGGGTTTCGCGTCTCGATCTGAGCCCGGCGCGCGTCAACGACAATTAGCTTTCCCGTCTCGACCAGCATCCGAAGTGTCTCAACGACAACTAGATTTCCCGGT
>JBBQPD010000285.1:0-7247 GCA_038331535.1 Gemmatales bacterium
GGTGGGTCCCGGGGGGGTCGGCGCGGGCCCTCCTTTTTTTTTTTTTTGTTCGCCGCCCCCAAACAAAAAAACGCCCCCGGCCCCTCCTCAATACACCGAACTCCCAATTGAATTATGCGCAAAATCTGGGTCATCGCCGCCCGCGAGTATGGCGCCGCCGTGCGGACCAAGGCGTTCGTCATCGGCTTGCTCATCATGCCGCTGATGATGGGCGGCAGCGCCATCGTCCAGTGGTTCCTCCAGGATTTCCGCGACACGGACGTCAAGAACTTCGCCGTGATCGACCGCACGCCGGACCATCGCTACTTCAAGGCGATTCAGGCGAGTGTCGAGAAGTACAATGAGAACGACACCTCCGATCCGGTGCTGAAGAAGCAACTCAAGTCGAAATTCAACGTCACGCTGGAGACAGTGGAAGAGGACGAAGACAAGGTCAAGGAACTGCGCGCGGAACTCTCCAACCGGGTGCGCCGCGCCAAGCTGACCGGCTTCGTCGAGATCGGTCCGGAGGTAAGTGAGCAAGTTCCGCCGAAAGATGAGGAATTCAGTCACGCTTTCCGCTATCAGACCAATCGTCCGACGCATCGGGAGTTCCCGCAACTGGTTCGCGAAACGGTCTTCAAGACGATTGAGGAAGAGCGTGCTCGCAAGGCGAACCTGGACATGGAGAAAGTCCGTCTGGTGGTGCGGCCCGTGACGATGACGGACAAGGGCCTCTCGACCATTAACGAGAAGGGCAAAGTGATCGACGCCACCGAAGGGAGCAAGATCGCCCCGATCGTGGTGCCGATGGGCATGATGCTCTTGATGTTCATGATGGTGATGATGAGTGCGACGCCGTTGATGCAGGGCGTTGTGGAGGAGAAGATGCAGCGGATCGCGGAAGTGCTGCTCGGCTCCGTCCGGCCGTTTCAGTTGATGCTCGGCAAACTGATGGGCATGACGGGCGTGTCGATGACAATCTCGGCGGTGTACCTCGCCGGGATTTACTGGGCGGCGCGGCAGTTCGACTTCGGGGAGAGCGTCGGCCCCGGTTTGCTGGCGTGGTTCATCCTGTTCCAGTCGCTCGCGGGGCTGATGTACGGCTCGCTATTCATCGCCATCGGCGCCGCCTGCACCGACATGAAGGAGACGCAAAACCTGATGTGGCCGGTGATGCTGCTGGCGACGATGCCGATGTTCGTCCTCGGCACGGTGCTACAGGAGCCGAACAGCTCCGTCGTCACGGCGCTGTCGTTCTTCCCGTTCGCCACGCCGATGCTGATGATTGCCCGGCTGTCGATCCCGCCCGGCATCGCATTGTGGCAGCCGTTGCTGGGCACCGCTCTCGGCATCGCGACAACACTGCTCTGTGTCTGGGTCGCCGGCCGCATTTTCCGCGTCGGCCTGCTGATGCAGGGCAAGGGAGCACGCCTGGACGAGATTGTTCGCTGGGTGTTTCGGGGATAATTCCGCGTTGGTCCCGAACGACGTCGTCTTCTACGAGCCGCGACCGTCAGGGAGCGTTGGCGCTAAACGCTCCCTGACGGTCGCGGCTCGTGAATTTCGTTCGTGCCAGGTTAATCGTCACTGTGGCGCGGCCGTTCTCCTTCATCGGACAGGGACAGTTCCCAATCTCGCCGCGGTTCTGGAGCGCTTGCCGATTGAGAGCAGATGTATACATTGTACCCGACGATTCCATTTTTCCCAAGCCCACCAGCCACGACACCCTTTCATTCTTCCGCGATACTTGTTACCTTATTTTCATCGACAGAGGTTCTAGCCATCGAATAGCCGAACGCCTTGCGCATTCACGTTTGCGCTCCGTGGAGACGTCAACATGATCCCCCGCTCTCTCCTCACTTTGTCCATTCTGGCCATAATTGCGTCCGGCGTGCAGGCTCAGGAACTTCCCCCGGCCGGCAGTGTCGTTCTTCGTCTCGAACCGGGCGGGCCGACCAGCCTGGTTACGGGACTGGCGTTCGCTCCGGACGGGAAGTCGCTCTATGTCGGCGGTATGGACAAGGTCGTGCGCGTCTGGACGCGGGACGACGCGAAGACACCCGCCTGGAGCCTGAGCGACCGAGCCATTCGGGTGCCGGTCGGCCCTGGTGCGGCGGGCGGCATCGGCGCCCTCGCCGTCTCTCCGGACGGCGACTGGCTCGCCGTCGGCGGCCTCGGCGTCTTTCGCGGCGGCCTGGATTTTCACAAGCCCGGCGTGGTCGTGCCGAGCAGCGCAAAGACCAAGGAAATGCTGGAGGACGAGGGCGTCATCTATGCGATCAACCTGAAATCCGGCGCGATCAAGGCGCTGCGTGGTCACCACGAGGCCGTGACCAACCTCGCCTTCGCCCCGGCGTACGACGGCAAGCCGCCGCTGTTGGTTTCCACCGGCTACAAGGAAGAAGCGGATGAGAGCAAGGACGTGGGCCAGGTGCGCGTCTGGGACGTGAGCACGGGCAAATCGGTGGCCGACCGCACCGTGCAACCGAAGAACCCGTCGCTACGGCCTGGTCTGGCGGTCCGGCACACGGGCAAGGAACTCGATCAGGTCGTCGTCGCCCTCGCCTGGTTCGACAAGGTGATTCGTTTCTGGGACGTCAAGAACAATGACCTCGCGACCGAACAAGACGGCACCTCGAACGCCACGGTCGTCTACCACTCGGAGGGGCAGCCGTTTGTTACCGCCGCCTCGCGCAGCCGGGTGTGCCAGTTGACGGGCTGGTCCTTCGCCGACGGTCCGCCGCGCGACAAGAAGCTGGCGGTGCTGTCCCCTGCGGATGCAAGCCACCCCCCGTTTTTCGCGCCCCAATCGCTCGCGCTGCTCCCGATCCCCGGCAAGTCGAAAGACGCGGCCGCCGTCATCGTCCGCCGGCAGGGGGAGAACGTCTCTGGTGATGACACCGAGGAGTTGGTCCTCGTCGATTTGACTTCCGGAGACACCCTGGCGAAGCCCCGGTCCTTGGGGCCAATTACCCGCCACCTGCGCCTCCCGGCCGCCACGCGCGACGGCCGTTACCTCGCGGTCGCCGACGGCGACGGCAACCGCGTCCTCATCTTTTCCGTCGCGGACCTGCTGGCCGACCGGGGTGAACCGCAGGAGCTGCGCGGCGTGGGCACGACCTTCCGCTATGCGGCCTTCGCCAAGAACGGCGCCGACCGGGGACTGGTGCTCAGCGGCAGTGCGGAACGCCTGAGTACTCCGCCGCGGCCGCCGGCCGACGGCGATCTGATATTCGACCTGGCGGGCCGCAAGTTAACCACGGATCTGAAAGCATGGAAGCTCGACGCCCCCGACGTGCGCGACTGGGCGATGCGCACCGGCTCTCCGGAGAGAGGCGATCCGGACCGCCGGCCCTTCCTAGCCGTCCGCCGCCCAGGCGTCAAGGAGGAGACGGTCCTTCGCCTCTCCGGCGGGACCGAGGTCACGGCCTTCGCCGCGGCTCCTGATGCGGCGGGGTTGAAAATCCCCGTGCTGGCGGTGGCCTCGCTCGACCGGCATCGCCAGCCGGTGCTCGCCCTCTACCGCGCGGACAACGGCAATCGCGTCCGCCAGTTCACCGGCCACGTCGGCACCATTCGCTCGCTCGCCTTCAGCGGCGACGGCCGTCTCCTTATCTCCGCGGCCGACGACCAGACTGTCTCCGTGTGGACGTTGATGAGTCTCGAAGAACACCTCAAAAAGGGGCAGGTGCGCGGGCTGGCGGTGCAGATGAACGGCAAGCAACTCGTCGTGTCCGCAGTCGGCGCTGGCAGTCTGCTGAAGGTCGGCGACGCGCTCGAGGGACTTGTCCTGGCGGACAAGACGGTGCGCCCCTTCCTGTCGGCGCTGGATTTCTACGAGGCGGTTCTCGCGGTCGGGCCGGGCAAGGAAGTGACCGTGCGCGTGAATGGTAAAGACGTCGATCTGCCGGTCGTCCAGGCCATCGACGACCGCAAGCCGTTGCTGAGTCTGTTCGTGACGCGCGGTGACAAGCTCGAAGAGCGATTGTGGATCGGCTGGAATCCAACCGGCCCCTACGAAGTGAGCGCCGACGGCGCCGAACGCTACCTCGGCTGGCACTTCAACACCGGCAAGGCCGACGACCCGACCTCGTTTGCCCGCGTCGATCAGTACAAGAAAGACCACGAGAAGAAGGGCATCCTTCAGAAGCTCGTGCGGCACGGCCGTCTCGAACCTGCCCTGGAAGAGTGGAAGAAGGGAGAGGTCGCCGTCCCGCCCGATCCCAGGATCGGCATCGTCGGGCTGCCCGCGGATGGCCCCAAGATCGCCGGCCGCCTGCTGATTCGCCGGTCGGACGAGAAGTTGCGCCTGACCCTCAATCCCGACTTCCGAGACGAGCGCGTCACCGCGGCGACCTGGATGATCCGCCGCGCCGGCGAGGAGTTCGCGGGCGCGCCGCTCAAGTTCGACCCCCAGCCCGACCGGGAATGGACGGCCGATCTGGCGCAGATCAAGTGGCAGCGCGGTACCTATGAAATCCGCGCCACGATTCAGATCGGCGGCGACCAGCCGCGCGAATATCAGCGGTTGCTCGACGTGCATTATCTGCCCAAGGCCCCTTCGATCGCGTTCGACCCCGCGCTCGACGGCCTGGTCATCCGGGGTAAACCGCTCTTCCGAGTCCAGGCAGGGGCGGAGTCTCCTTTGAAGGAACAGAAGGTCGCCGCTCGCTATCGGAATCGATCGCTGGGTGATGACTTCACGCCCGCGGCCGATCCGGCCAAGATCGACGCCGAGATCGCGCTCAAACCGGGGCAGAACATCATTGAGATCGAGGCGAAGAATGCCGACGCCAGGGACGATCCCACGGGCCAGGAAACGGACAGCAAGACTTTTTCGGTGTTCCTCGCCATCCCCAAGGAGCCGCGCGTCCGGTTGCTGGCGGTGACCGAGGCGACCGGCGCGGGCCGCCGTCAGGAGACCGGTCCGCCGCTCGTCGTGTCCACGCGCAGCGTGAAGATCGAGGGCGAGATCGAGTCCGATGAGGCGTTCAAGGAAGCCGCCTTCCAGGTCGGCAAGGACAAGGTGCGTGTGGTACCAAGCGGAGAAGGCCGCAAAAAGGCGGCGTTCACGGCGGAGGTAACCCTCGAACAGCGCGGCCGGCAGCAGCTTGCCTTCACGGCCAGTGTGGACAACAGCCCCCCGTCCAGGCCGGTACTACTCGACCTAAACTATCTGCCGCCGCTCCCCGAGATTGTTCTCGACCGGCGCGACGACGGCGCGACCGTCTTCGAGAACGGCACGGTTTCCAAGAAACCGGCCGGCCTGCGCGCGCGGCTACTGCCCCTCGAAGACCCGATCCCCTTCAAGGCCGAGGTGACGGTAAACGGGGAGCTTCAGAAGACGATCGATGTCGCCGCCGGCGCCCCCTTGCTGTCGGCCGACCTCGTCCTCAAGCCCGGCCATGACCCCAACCGCGTCGAAGTGCGGCTCTCTCACATCTGGGGCGGGTCGGTGGTGACGCGGTTCCAGGTGAAATACCTGCGGCCGCCGCAGATCGACTCGCTCGTAGCCGGCGACGTCGATCCCAAGGGGCAGGTCGATTTCACACTTCGAGTAAGTTCCCCGGCCGATCTGCCGCCGCCGCGCCTCCTGATCGATGACCTGCCGGAGAAGGGCGTCGCGGTGGAGCAGGTGCCGCAAACGCCGGGCGTCTGGCGCCTCGTTGCTCGAAAAGTGCCCCTGGCGGAGGGAAGCAATCGCAAGCGCATGCGCGTGGTGAACGACGAGAGTTCCAGCGTCGAAAAACAGACCGAAGAGGTCGTGTACAAGCCCGAGGCGGAGAAGGCGCGGGTGACGATCCGCGCGCCGGAAGAAGGGGGCGCGGCGGTCGAACGGCGCGAGTTCCTCGTGGACTTCGAGGTCGCCTCCAGGAGCCAGCTCCAGCGCGTTCGCTTCCGACTCAACGAGGACCGCCCGCTCGAAATCGATGTGTCCGCCGTGAAAAAGAACGACGTCACCCGGCTCTTTGAAGTCCAGCAGAAGTTGCCGATTACCCTGGCGAACGGCGTCAACCTCTTGCGTGTCGAAGCGGTCAACGAGGGCGGCGAGGTGGTCGTCAAGCGGACGGTCAGTCTGACCCAGCGCCCGGTCACTCTCGTGGTTTCTCACTTCACGCTGCCGGACGGGGTCGGGCCGCCCTTGAAGACTCGAATGGAAAAGGACGAGCAGGGCCGGGTCGTCTTCGAGAGCGTCGAGCCGGGAAGAGTACAGCTCCACGGCCACGTCGAATGGTCGGACGCGCAGGACCAACGGATGCGCCAGAAGGTGCGGCTGCGCGTGTTCGTCAACGGCTTCCAGCAAATCCCGGTACACGTAGACCCGCCCGAAGACTCCAATCGCCGCACTTTCCATGTAAACGTTCTCCTCAGCCTGAAGGAGAAGAACACGATCCTCCTCGATCTGCCGGAACTGCCCCTGAACACGGACCGTACCGCCGAGTGCCTGGTCAAGAATTGCAAGGAGCCGGCACAGGGAATGCGCCTGCATCTGCTCGTCGTCGGGATCGGCGGGCTGAACGGGGAGAAGCTGAAACGGGAAGCGCTGAAGGCCCTGGGAGCCACCGAGCCGGACCCGAAGAACGGCGGCAAGGTTTCAGCCCCGCCCGCCTTCCAGGAGGTGCGCGTCTACGGACCGGTCGTTCGCGAGGTAAACCGCGGAAAAATCATTAGTCAATTGGAGAACATCAAGGACGAGATCGCTCGCCATCAAACCGGGAAGGTGCCGACCTACAACGATCTGGTCATGCTGTATTACCAGGGAGAGGAACGCATTACTCCCGAAGGCCACTTTTTCCTGACCGACTACAGTATCGAAACGGCACTGGAGGAGACCGCCGTTTCGCTCCACCACATGACCCAGAAGCTGGCGGACACGCGCGGGGCGCAACTGGTCCTGCTCGACGTGGCGCGGGTGGCTCAGGCGCGGGACATGAGGCAGGACGGCATCGCCCAGTGGCCCAAGGACCAGCGCATCGGCATCGTCCGCTTCGCCCGCATGGTCGCCGCCGCGCCGAAGGCGGCGACCACATCTGAGCTGCTGGCGGTCCTGGCGGCGACCTGGAAAGTCGCCGTCAACCTGGGAAGCCTGGAATCGGGCATGAAGGACGCCCTCCAGCAACTGGAGAAGAACGCCGAACCAGGACGGCTCTATACGTTCGTGTACGTTCCGGCGGGCTTACGTTCGGTGACCGCCGGAAAGCCTTGATAATGCCACATGCCGCTTGCGGCTTAGCGGCGCCGGACCGCTAAGCCGCAAGCGGCAA
>JBBQPD010000286.1:0-7212 GCA_038331535.1 Gemmatales bacterium
GCTGCGGTTTTCGCGGGCGACCCTGGCGCCAAACGCCAAGCCGCTCACTCCCCTCGTTCGATCCTCAGCACGCGGTTATTACTGCTGTCCGCGACATAGACGGCTCCCGACGAATGCACGTACACGCCGTGCGGTTGGCTCAGTTCGACCTTCGCCGGCGGACCGCCGACGCCGGCCGTTCCCTTTTTCCCAGTACCTGCGACGCGAACGATTTTCCCCTCCGCAGGTAGATATTTCCGGATCAGGTGGTTCTCCGTGTCGGCGATCAGCACGTTGCCCTCGCGATCCACGCACAGGTGCTTCGGGCCATTCATCGTCGCCTTGAGAGCGTCGCCGCCGTCGCCGCTCGCTCCTTTCTCACCAGTGCCGGCGACGGTACGTATCTTGCCGGCGGCGTCCACCACGCGCAGGGCGTTGCCGGAGCGTTCGAGAATGTAGACGTCGCCCTTCGCGTCCACGGCGACGGCGCGCGGATCGACCAGCGGCGACTTCACCGCCTCTGCCCCGTCTTTCGGCACACCCTTCTCTCCATTCCCTGCCACGGTGCTGACGACGTTCGTCTTCAGGTCGATCATGCGGATGCGGCGATTGTCGAGGTCGGCAAGGTACATGCGTTCGCCGCGCCCATCGATGGCGAGACAGTAGACACCGCCGAAGCGTGCCTTATCCGCCGCACCGCCGTCGCCCGCAAAGCCCTTCTCGCCGGTCCCCGCGAAGTTCTTGATGACTCCCGTTTTCGGATCGTACTTGCGAACGCGATTGTTCCAGGTGTCGGCCAGGAATACGGTCCCGTCGGGCGCGACGGCGAGGCTATGCATGCCGTTGAACTCGGCCTTTGCCGCGGGTCCGTCGTCGCCGCCGCTGCCCTTTTCGCCCGTACCACCGACCGTGGTCAGGGTTCCCTTGTCGTCCACTTTGAGAAAGCGTCCACCCGTCATCTCGACGAGATACATGTTGCCGGCCTTGTCGAAATCGACGCCGAACGGGCCGACCAGCTTTCCCTTCACTACGGGAGAAACTGGCCCACCCTCGCCGACGACGAGAACGACCTTGTCGGCCCGCGCCGCCTGGCATGAAGCCAGCGCCGCCAGGGCAAGCCAAGCCACAGTCCATCGACGACCGCATATTCCAGACATTTGCCACCTCGTTTGTCGTGTGAAGATCGTAGTGATATTCGTGGCCGTGGTATCTCAGACCGCTCTCGCTCACTGTCGGGGTTGTGCTCGTCGGCGTCAAGCAGATTGTAACGACCCTCTTGACGGAGCCAGGAGGAGGAGAGTACGTTGATGAACGATCTCACTCCCGTTTGGTTCGCGGTAGGAGGCAGTCTCATGTCCCGTCGCGCGGCGTCAGTCCCAGTCATTCTCCTCGTAGTCTGCGGATCGGGCCTGGCCGACGAGCCGAAAGAGAAAACACTGACGGGCCACAGCGGAGCGATCAACGCCGTGGCCGTGTCGCCCGATGGCAAACTCGCCGCTTCCACCGGAACGGATACGACCGTGCGCATCTGGGACGTCGCCGCACAGAAGCGCGCGTTGCGCGCCGTTGAAGTCCTCGAAGCCATCGCGTCGGCGGAGTCGCGGAAACTGCTCAAGGCGCTCAGCGAAGGGGCGCCGGATACGCCTCTGACCAACGAGGTGAAGGCGGCACTCGTTCGCATGGCCCGTTAAATACTTCTCTCTGAGCTTCTCCGCAAGATGCGGAGAAGTTCAGCCGAGTTCTGGCTGATAGCTAATAGCTATCAGCTAACAGCTTTCAGCCAGACTGGTTTTGTGTGGTTGCGAACTCGTTGCGGCCTGGCCGCGTTACCCCTCTACATCCGTCTTGGTCAGGCCGTGCTGCTTCTGGTGGTGCGGGCCGTCGAAGAACTGTGTCGATTTGAAGCGCTCGTGTCGACCGTCGCCGGCGACGGCCGCCACCTTATCCCGCAGTGCTTGCTGCTCTTCCTCGCTCATCTTCTTGAAGCCGCGGGCGATACCGAGGTTCTGTTCCAGCACCTTCATCGAGTCGATGCCCGTCACCAGGCTGGCGATATCCTGGGACAGGGCGTAGCGAATCGCTTCCTCGGCCGAGCACACCTTGGCGGCGACGAGGCGTCCCGGCTGGCCCCCACCCAGGCTCTTCATGCCGATGGGCGCGGTCCCCTGCTTGAGCGCCTCCGGGACCACTTGCCGGGCGAAACTGCGGTAGAAGTAGTCGCAGACGTTGATCGGCATCTGCACCGTGTCCCAGCGGTGCTTGCCAAGCATCTTCAGGTGGATGTGCGGATCCTTGTGGCCGGTGAAGCCGATGAAGCGCACCTTGCCCTCCTTCTGGGCCTTGAGCGCCTCCGCCAGGCCGCCCTTCTCGATCACCCAGTCGGGGTCGTTGTCGTAGTTGATCTCGTGAAACTGCCACAGGTCGAGCACGTCGGTCCGCAGGCGGCGAAGGCTCTCTTCGAGGTTCTTCCGCGTTCCGCGGGCGTCGCGCTCGCAGTTCTTGGTCATGAGGAAGACCTTCTTGCGGTAACCGCCCTCGGCGAGCGCCTTGCCCATGATCTCCTCGCTGCCGCCGTCGTGGTAGTCCCAGGCGTTGTCGAAGAAGGTGAGGCCGTTATCGGCGGCGGCGTGCATGATCTTGATCGCCTCGGCCTGGTCCTTGACGGCGCCGATGTGCCAGCCGCCCAGACAGATGATGGAGACGCGCACGCCGGTTTTGCCCAGCTCGCGGGTCGTTAGCTCCTTCGAGACGTCCTCGGCAGCGGCGACGGCCCCGCCTAAGCCCAGCGCCGAAGCGCCCGTCAGGGTCGTTTGCAGGAACTCGCGGCGGGTGTTGTCGTTCTCGGCCATGATCTATTCCTTCCGAAACGGTGACTCCTCCAGGCGTCACTCGCGCAGCGCCCTCCACAAACTAATTGTGATCGAGCGGCCGGACGCTGCCAAGCAGAATCCGCATACTGTCATCGTTTACCGCTTGCGGCTTAGTGTCTGTCCCACAAGTGGGTTCTACGAGCCGCGACCGTCAGGGAGCGTTTGCAACAAGCCGCAGAAAACGCTCCCTGACGGTCGCGGCTCGTAGAATGCGACCCCTTGTGGGACGGACTCTTAGCGGTCCTGCGCCGCCAAGCCGCGCGCGGCAAACGTGCGTTCGATGCGCGTCAGGTTTCCTTGTCGGTCCTTGACGGCGACCGTCAACGTGCCCCGCGCCAGGTTCTTGATCGGCGTCGCCAATTTCAGCTCGCGCACGCCCTCCGAAGTTTCCTTGAACCGTGACGCCAGGTTTTCCCCCGCCTTTACGCCATCGATTGCGAAGTCGGCCGTCACGGTGAAGCTCGCCGGATCGATGCCGGTGCCATAGTCGTACATTCCGACCAGGATGTTCGTCAGCGCCGGGTTCGCGCCGGCTCTGGGCGAGGTCAGCGTGAGCGTCGGCCGCTGATCGTCGAGCATCCAGCCATATCCCGCCGCTTGCGGCTTCGCTAGATCGTAATCGAGGTCGATGGGGCAGCCGAGGTCGATCCAGCGCACCAGCGTCCGCCGGTCCTCGTCGGTCAGCGCGGCCACCTTGATTTTCTCGCCGCTGGGGCCGACGTAGCTGCCGGCCACGGCGTCCGGCGGCGGCATGATGCCTCCCGTATAGGCGATCTGGCTACGCTCCCGATTTTGCGGCGTATCGGGCACGGGTTGGCCCTTGAGCCTCAAGGTGGCAGGATCGCCTGGCACGGTCTCGTGGACGAAGTCGTCGTTTTTCCAGCCGTCCAGCCGCTCGCCGTGGAGCTTCCAGATGAGCAGGCTGCGCCGCGCTTGCATCGCCCGAACGTAGCGCGATGTGCTCTGTTCCGTCCAGCCGTTGCGGTTGAGCGGTTTGAAGCCGAACTCCCCCTTCGCGTCGGCGGCGAGCCGCTTGTAGGTGCCGGGCACGCGGATGGTGAAGCCCATCGTGACGGGGTTCTGGGCCTCCACGATTTTCTCGTCATCCAGGACGAGCTGTCCGGCGGGCTTGTCCCACTTCTGTGTGTGACAGGCGACGCAGCTACGTTCCAGTATCGGCTTGACGTCGCGGTGGAACTCTACCGTGATAGGCGATTTCACGAACCGCAACCCGGTTTCGTCCTTCGCGTCCCACTTCTTGTTGGACTGATCGTTCTTCTTGTTGGTCAGGAGCGGCGTCTGCCGGGTCAAGTCGAAGATGGGATAATCCGACTTGGCGGCCGCCGTGTCCTCGAAGCGCGTCGGCTTTTGGCTATGCGCATGGCAGCCGCCGCAGTCGTTGCGGATTTCGCCGGGACGTAACTGGTGCCACGTCTGCGCCATGTTCAACACCATGTTGTTCTTGTCCAGCGTCTGAAAGGTCCAGGCGACATCGGCGGGGATCTTGGCGAGGAAGCTGGTGTCCGGGTTGCCGTCTGGATCGAGGGGTTCCCCGCTCGCGGAACGCTCGCGGCTAAACTTGCGCACCGGGAATTCGCCGAGGATGCGCATGCGCTCATGGGCGTGGTTGTAGAAGAGCGTGCCGCGCTTGGGGCCTTCTTCACGCTGGCTGTTCGGCTCCAGCAGAAGGATACGAACGGCGTGTATGTCGGCGTTGTCGTACAGGCCGGCGTCCGCGCCCTGCACGCTCCAGTTGTGGCTCGTGAGCAGGCCGCGATCACCCTGACCGTCCTTCGCTTCCGCGAACGCGGCGGTCACCTTGCCGGGAGGAACCACCCCATACGGATAACTTTCCCGCTTGTAGAGGCTCGACGTGCCGACCAGGCCAAAGGGCGTGCCGGCCGGCAGGTGCTTCGACTGCTTGCCGTCGTTGGCGACGGGTGCCAGGACGGGTGGCGCGTCGATGCCGTAGATGCGCTTGTAGGGCACCAGCGCGCGCGGCCATTGCTCGTTGTACTTTGGGTCGTTCTTGATGAGCAGCATCTGCCCTGGCTCATCGACCGGCGTGCCGCCCTTGATGAGGTAAATGCCGCTGTCGAAGGGCGGAGTATGGCGGGCGTAGCTGTTGAGGGAACCGGCCGACCACGCCGTCAGCAGGTGGTTATCGGGGGCGGACGCGGGGTGGGTGAACTTGCCGACGCGCGGCGAGTCGTTCTTGCCTGGAATCGAGGGTTCCGACGGCCAGTCGCCCTTGAGGACGAAGGGGGTCAGCGCCTCGATGCCGTACGGGCTGAATGGATACTGGATGTAGTTGCCGCGGCCGTCGGCATGGCGGCCGTGGCGCAGCCGGGCGTTGTGCGTGTCGGGCTTGTACCCAGGGCCAAACGCCGGATAGCCCTCCGGCGCCTGGGCCGGGAGCTTGTAGTAGGTGCCGAAGCCGAAGTTGTTGAGGTTGTAGTACGACTCGACGACGATACTGCCGTCGGAGAGCTGGGCCTGGAAGTGCGTGGAGTCGGCAGTGCCGTTGCCGATCTCGAAGGCGCTGAAGAGCGGATTCCAGCGGCTGCCGTCGGGGTTAATCGACCAGAGACCCCAGAGGTGATGACTGCGCAGGCTCTGCGATTCGAGCGAGCTGAACATGAGCCGGCCGTCCTTGAGGATGACCGGGTGCAGGGCCATGCCGAGGTTGAGATGGCCGATGCACTCGACGTTGCCGCCGTCGCCATCCATGACGAAAAGCTGCAAGGCCAGGGCGTTCGGCGCGTAACCGGTGTTGACTCCCTTGAAGGCGTTGCGGTCGCTAACGAAGGCCAGCCTGCCGCCGGGCACGGGAGTCGGTCCGAGGTTGTAAACTCCCCAGCGCGGCAGCGGGGTTTTCGACCAGTCGGCGGCGCCGGTGTTGGGCGTGAAAGTCTGCTGTGTCAACTGCACGATCTTGCGCGTCGGCACGTGGATCTTGTAGAGGTCCGAGCCTTTGTGCTTCAGGGCGTCGTGCATTTTTGCGAAGAAGACCCACTGGCCATCGAAGGAGACGAACGGGTCGGCGATCGCCTCGTGCGGCTGGACCGACACCAGCACCTCTTCGGAGTCGTCGGGATGCAGGAGCATCAAATCGGCGCCCGGCTCCATTGTCCGCGGGTCGCCGACTTCGGCCCAGTGCGTTCGCTCCTTGTCGCCCTTGCGCGGCGCCCGGACGTAGACGATGTCGTAGTCGTACTTCACCGAGGCGTCTTTCGCGATCGGTTGCGGTGAGAGGTTCAACGGCCCCGGAAACAGTTTGTCTTTCCCCTGCGGCTGCCCCAGCGCCGGCCAGAGCGAGACGGCGAGCAACACCAAGAATGCCAGCAGCAGACGGCGCGAGGAGAGGAGCATGATCTTCACTCTGAGGAGGCGGGAACGATGCGGAGGGAGCAAGGCGTTGACGAGGTTGGGTTCAGTTTATGCGAGCACGTTGCGGATGTCGCGGGGAAGTTGTCGAGGCGCCATTTCTGTTCTCGCAGTCTGCCGAAGCCGCTCGCTGCGTACGAGTGTTATGAAAACATGCGGGGTGGTGCGGAACAGTGGTACAATGCTGCCTCCGCGCAAGGCTTGGAAGGATCGGCTGACAGCTATGAGCTATCAGCTTTCAGCCAAAACAGCAGCCCGTGAATCGACAGGCCCCCAAGAAGACTCGTGAACTGAAACGGGAGCGACAAAGTCTACGAACACCATCTCGTAGCCGCTTGAATGGAACTGGACAACTTCGGCATCGCCGATCCCACGACATTCGACGCCAAACTTCAGAAAGCGGGCTGATAGTGCTCTCGAGCGTAGGGCAGGATCATCTACCCCTTTCCGAGGAGTAGATCGACGACCCAGCAGCCGCGCACGTGCTCGCCGTCGCTGCGGCAGTGGGCGAGGATGTCGGTGTTGTCGCAGCCGGCGTCTTCGAGGGCGTCGGCTAGGATGGGCAAATCATCGAAACGACGGTCGTCGTAGATACTCTGGGAGATCTTGACGACGGTGGACGTCAACCAGTAGGAGACGACCGTGGCGGGGAAGAAGGGATTGCCCCAAATATCCCGCAAGAGAGCCGCCTGGACCTCGCCCTCTTCTGCCCCAACGGCCTGTACCGCATCCTGAGTCACGCGCGCAGCGAGCCGCCACCGATCCAGGGCGAAGTGTTCGTCCAAGCGAGACTCCCAACGTCGATGGGTGGCACAGTAGACAGCGTTCCAAGCCTCGTCGTCCGGCGTGGACATCTTCGGGTATCGACTTCTCTTTCGATTGTCGAAGGCGCGGGCTGCATCGACCCACTCTACGTCCTTCGCGGTCGCATCAGCGTGCTGCTCGGCGGTCTCGATGGCGGGCAAGCACACAGGAT
>JBBQPD010000287.1:0-7209 GCA_038331535.1 Gemmatales bacterium
CCGCGACCGTCAGGGAGCGTGGGGCGCCAGAACGCTCCCTGACGGTCGCGGCTCGTACTGGACTCAGTTCCCCGGCGATGGCAGCGTGGTCGGTTCCGTCAAGCTCACCTTGATCTGATCGTTGACGCGCGACGCGTTGAACATCACGCGCCGTCCCTGCACGGTCGTTGCGCCGCTCGCAGGCAGCTGCTGTGTCACCAACAGGGGCGTCGCGCCGTCGTCCAACTCCACCCGCACTTGCCGACTGGCAGGCGCCGCGCCGGGAGGGAGCGGCGGCAACGAAATCGTGTCGGCACTCGGGAACGTCGAACCCGGCATGCCCAGCGCCCGCGTCAATTTCACTTCGGTCGCGGCGGACTCAACTTCGCGCTGTTCGATCAACTGGACTGGTAGCACCAGGTTCGGCGGTGCAGTTGGATTGTCGCGGACCAGCTCGCCCGTCAGCTTCAACGACTTGCGATCCGCGGCGAGCGTCAATTTCAGGTTGCGGGCGCCCTTGAGGCCGAGGGCGGCGGCGTCGAGGACCAGCTCCGTGTTGGTTCCCAGGCGCAGCACCTTGTCGCCGGCGCGCAGGTTCACGTCCGCGATGGTGTAGCCGCCCATCGTTGCGAGCGCCTGGGTTTCAATCTTGTAGACGTTTTCTTTCAATTGCGGCGGGAAGCGGGCGGACAGCATCCGCGGCTGGGCGCCGGGCCGAATTTCGGAGCGCTTGCCGCCGGCGTCGATCACGCTCACGACGGCCTTGGCGACTCCCGGCGGCGGCTCGGTGACGGCGACGGTGAGCGACTTCTCCACGCGCGACTTGCCGCTGACGGCGACGAGCTTGATCGTGTGGCGGCCGGGCGTCGTGAGCAAAATGTTTTGCTCGTGGGTCGAGACACCATCCTGCATGACTTCGACGACCGGCTTGCCGTCGCCCAGATCCCAGACGCAGACCTGGGCGTCCTGGACCTCGCTGGTCAGGCGATACGAGACCGGGGCGAAGGTCGTCGTACTCATCGGCACGGCTTCAAACTTCGTGATCTTCACCCCTTTGGCCGAAGCCGCGGCGCCGTCCAGCTTCACGACGACCGCGCGGTCGTTCTCCTCGGTGATGATATTTTGCGCGCTCAGCTTGACGGTGTACTCGCCGGGACCAGGGTAGACATGCGTGATGACTTCGTTCTCCGAGCCAACCGGTTGGAGCGGCGAGCCGTCGCCGAAGTCCCAGGTTCCCTGGCCGGTGTTGGACAGGTTTTGAATGCGAACGGTGAGGCCGTCGTGATCGACCTTGAAGTTAGCCACCGGCTTGGCCGGCTTGATGGCCTTGTCCACCAGCGGCGTAATGTACATGACGGCGGCGCCGGAACACAGACCGGCGAGAGTGCCGACGAACGCCTTGAACCAACCCGTTTTCTTCTGCCCGGATTCCTGTTCGGCCATGGTGAGCAGATCCTCCTTGACCACCTCGGGCGACGCACGCGGCAAGGATACGCGACGACAGGGTTGGGAGTCGATAGCGATTTACGGCTAAACGCGGAAGTCGCGCCAGACTCCGTCGTCGCCGCGAACTTGATTGGGGCCAAAATTCGCCTTGTACTCCAGCGAGCGGCAACCGGCGACGTAATAGCCGAGGTAGACGTAGGGCAGACCGCGTCGCGCGGCTTCCTCGATCAGGCACAGCACGTTCCAGGTGCCGAGCGAGCGCCGACTCTCGTCGGGGTCGTAGAAGAAGTAAATCGCCGAGAGGCCGCCGACGTGTACCAGCGGCAGCGGTTGCCGGCCGTTATCGTCTTCCGCGATTGGTTCCGGCGGTCCGGGCAGCGGATCGACGTAGCCGACGCCGATGAGCTTGCCATCGACGAAGTAGCTCCATTCCTCGATCGGGAATGGGTGATAGATGAACGATTCGGCGTAACTGGCCTCGTCCTGCGCGGGATGATCGGGCCAGCCCTTGTCCGCGGCCTGAAAGGCGTGATAGCGGTCGTAAAGCGCCAGTTTGGCGCGACTGATCGCCGGCTTGCCGATTCGCAGCGCGACTGCGCCTTCGTTGGCCTTGCGGGCACGCCGCTGGCTGCGGTCGGGTACAAAGTCGGCGACGCGAACGCGAACGGCGCGACATTCGTTACAGCCGTGGCAGCGCGGCCGAAACATCACCTTGCCGAAACGCCGCCAACCCGCCAGCATCCGCGCCAGGTACTCGCCCGCGCTGAGCGTGGAGACGTACTCGTACTCCATCCGCGCCTCCCGGTCGGGGAGATAGGCGCAGACGCGCGGGGGCGCGAGATAGCGGAAGGAGGACTCCATGACGGACCCCGTCATTTCTTCTTCACATTGAGCAGACTGCGCGTCACCAGCCAGTCGGCGATCGGGCGCGGCAGGTAACGCAATAAGCGGACTTGCCAGAGGTCGCGGCGCGGAAAGGCGAAGAACGGCCGGCGGCGGCGCAGGGCGTCGATCATGCGGCGTACCGCCTCTTCCACCGTCAACAGCTTGACGAAGTCGGGGAGCTTGACGGCCTCGGTCATCGGCGTGCGAATCCAGCCGGGACAGAGGGTCGTCACCGCGATGTTCAACGGTCTCAACTCGACGCGCAGGGCGTCCAACAGGGCGTTGACGCCGGCCTTGCTGGCGCAGTACGCGCCCATCGTCGGCAGACCGCGGTACGACGCCAGGCTGGACAGGGCGGTGAGGTGGCCGCTTTTCCGGTCGCGCATGCCGGGCAGCACCGCGGCAATGCTGTTGCTGACGCCGATCAGGTTGACGCGGATGACGTCGGCGAAGTCCTCGGCCTTATAATCGAGCGCCGTCGTCTCCCTGCCCAGGCCCGCGCAGGCGATGAGCAGGTCGGTCGGGCCGAGACGTGATTCGAGGCCGCGCACGGCGCCGGCGACCGCAACCGAGTCGGTCACGTCGGCGACGGCACACGCGATCGATCGGCCCTTGAGTTCGGTTTGTAAATCTTCGAGGGCGCCGGCGTTGCGGTCGAGGGCCGCGATGTGAGCGCCTTCGGTTGCCAGCACGCGAGCGAACTGCCGACCGATGCCGCTACCGGCGCCGGTGATGAGAACGACACGCTTGGCAAACGTGGTCATGCGCCCCTTCCGAATTGCCGCTTGCGGCTTGGCGGTGGCCAAGCCGCAAGCGACAGACCGTTCACTTCAACGGATTGAACACCAACCCGCTCAGCAGCTTCGGATAGAAATACGTCGATTTCGCCGGCATCTTTTCCAGGTTGCCGGCGATCGCCTCGACGTGGCCCATCGTCGCGGGCGGCACCAGCGCTGCCAGGTCGCACTGCTTCGCCGCCGTCGCTTCCGTCACCTCGCGCAGCAGGTGGACGTACTTGATTTCCGACTTCTCCGCCTTGACGCCGAGCAAGTGCTCGATGACGAGGACGTGCAGAATGCTGACCGCCAGGCCGCGCCAGGCCGGGCTGTGGTCTCCCGCCAGCCGGTCCATTGGTTCCGTCGATTTCAGCCGGGCCGTCTGCCAAATGCCGTCCGCGACCGTGCCGAAGCCGAGCACGTCCTGACCGCCGTCGGCTTCGAGCAGCTCCCAGGTGTCGCGTGCGCCCTGCTCGCCCGTGCCGACCTTCTCCAGGGTGAATTCCGGATTCAGCTGATCGGCGAGCTGTTGGGCAGTCAGCCCCGGCAGGCCACTCAGAAGCCGGTGCGTCGGCAGGATGATGAGGCCGGGGTCGCTCATGCTCACCAGCATCATCAGGATGAAATTCGCCGGATGTTCGTCGTCCTGCACCTGGCCCGCCGCCTTCATTTCTTCGAGATAGCGCAGTCCCGTCTCGTAGCGATGATGGCCGTCGGCGATGAACACCGGCTTCGGGCCCAGTTGTCCGGTCACGGCACTGACGACGGATTGGTCGGTGATCGGCCAGAGCTTGCTGACGACGCCGAGATGGTCCGTCGCCTGGAGCGGCGGGTTGCGCAGCGTGGCGGCGTCGAGCTTGGCCATGACCGCGTCATCGGGGTCAGGGTAGAGGCCGAACACGGGACTGAGGTTCATCGCGGTGGCGTGGAACAGCTTGAGACGATCCGCCTTCGGGCCGGACATCGTCTGCTCGTGCGGGTAGATCCGGCCGGTGCCGAACGGCTCCAGGCGGACGCGCGCCAGGAAGCCGCGCCGCGTGTAGCGTTTGCCCTCGGCCTCGAAATCCTGGTAGTAGGCGTAGAGGGCGCGGGCCGAATCCTGCACGAGCACGTCGTCGGCCGTCCACTCCTTGAGGCAGCGCGCCGCCCGGACGTAGCGGTTGTCGCTGTCGTTGTCGCCCGGCGTTTCCTTGTTGAGGATGAGGCGGATGGCGTTGTACGGACTGCGGTCGTAGAGCGCCTGTTGCAGGGCGGGGTCGATCACATCGTAGGGCGGGGCGATCACGTCGCCGAGAGAGCCGACGCGGCCCAGTTCGTAGCGGAAGGCGCGAAACGCGCGAATATCGGCCATGAGATCGTCCTTTCCCGTTGGTCGGCTTGGCGGGCGCTGGCAAGGGGGTTATCTTAGCACCTGCCCCAAGTCCGGGCGAGTCGAGAGAATCCGATGGCCGACGCCGCCACCAATGCCGACCCGCGCACTATCCTCGCGGGCCGACTCGCCGCCGTCGAAGAGCGCATCGCGGCCGCCTGCCGGCGCGCTGGGCGGGCGCGCTCCGCGGTAACACTCATCGCCGTGACCAAGACGGTCGGCCCGGAGATTGCGGCCCTCCTACCGGAGTTAGGAGTCCTCGACCTCGGCGAAAGCCGTCCGCAAGAACTATGGCGGAAAGCGCCGCTCCTCCCTCCCGACGTCCGATGGCACCTGATCGGCCACCTCCAGCGCAACAAGATCGAGCGCACCGTTTCGCTGGTCCACCTCGTCCACTCGGTCGATAGCCTGCGCCTGCTGAACGAGCTGGACGACACCGCAGGCGCAGGGCCGTTGCCGGTCCTGCTCGAAGTCAACGCCAGCGGCGAAGCGGCGAAGCACGGTTTCCGGGCCGGCGAGGTTTCTGAGCTGGCGTCGGTCCTGACTCGCCTGCGGCGTGTGCGCGTCGAAGGACTGATGACGATGGCCGCATACCACGAGGAACCGGAGCGCTGCCGTCTGACGTTCGTGCTGTTGCGAGAATTGCGCGATCAGCTCCGCGCGTCGATCGGCGGCGCGCAGCCGTTGACGCACCTGTCGATGGGCATGAGCAACGATTTCGAGGTGGCCATCGAGGAGGGGGCGACGCTGATCCGTCTCGGCACGGTGCTGTTCGAGGGTCTGCCATGATCGCCGTCACCGACCACGCCGACGGGCTGATCCTGCCGGTGCGTGCCCAGCCGGGAGCGAAGCGGATCGGTGTCCAGGGCGAGCAGGCCGGGGCGCTCAAGGTGGCCGTCGCCGCCCCGCCGCAGGATGGCCGCGCCAACGATGCGCTGACTGACGCGGTGCGCGCGGCGCTGGCGTTGAAGCGGTCGCAGGTGCAACTCGTCGGCGGGCTGACGAGCCGCGACAAACGCTTCCTGATTCGCGGTCTGACGCGGGCCGAACTGGAGGCGAAGCTGGCGGCGCTGCTTGCGCGATGAACGAAGCGCGTCCTCTTTTCTCGACGGAGACGGATTCTGCTGGCGATGGCCTTCACGAATGGTAATACTACCCTGGCAAGGAAGCTCCTCACGAGCCGCGACCGTCAGGGAGCGCGGGGAACGCTCCCTGACGGTCGCGGCTCGTGAGCTTTTTTCGTATCCAGGTAATAATCGCGAACCGAAGTTGCCCCAGTCGCGCCCCCGGAGTTGCGTCATGCGCTGGCTCGTTGCTCTCCTCCTTTGCACAGCGGTTGTGTTGCCTCTGTCGTTCTTCCACCATACTCTTGCGGCCGATACCTCGGACAAAAAAGCCGTGGGCATCGACAAGCGGGTGCCGTGGACCACGTCGCGCGTCAAGGGTTCGCCGGAACCGCCGGCGCCGTATCGCTCCGAAGCCGCCTTTCCGAAGCTCGCCCGCTTCACCGATCCGCTCGACCTCGCGTTTCTGCCCGGCGGCAATCGCCTGGCCGTCGCCGAGCGCTATGGCAAAATCTTTACCTTCATCAACGATCCGCAAACCGCGAAGGCCGACCTGCTGCTGCATCTCAAGCAGGCGAAGGGAATCTATGCGCTCACCTTTCACCCGCAGTTCGCGAAGAACGGCTACCTGTACGTCACCTACATCAGCGACAACGAGAAGCCGAAAGGCTCGCGCGTCAGCCGCTTCGAGGTAAAGGGCGAGCCGCCGCAGGCCGATCCGGCTTCCGAGAAGATCATCTTTGAATGGCCCTCCGGCGGCCACAACGGCGGGTGCCTCAAGTTTGGTCCCGACGGCTTTTTGTACATCGGCACCGGCGACGGCAGCGGCATCGCCGACGAATATCAGACCGGCCAAAAACTCGAAGACGTTCGCGCCAAGATTCTCCGCATCGATGTGGACAAGACCGAAGGAGACAGGAACTACAGCATCCCGAAGGACAACCCTTTTGCCAACCGGCTCGGCGCCCGGCCTGAAATCTGGGCGTATGGCATCCGCCAGCCGTGGAAGATGAGCTTCGATCGGGCCGGCACCGACCTGTGGGTCGGCGAGGTGGGTCAGGATTTGTGGGAGAGCGTCCTGAAAATCCAGAAGGGCGGCAACTACGGTTGGAGCGTCAAGGAGGGCACGCACGACTTCCGGCCGGAGCGAACGAAGGGCGCGGACAGGATCCTCACGCCCGTCCTGGAGCACGCCCACTCCGAGTTCCGCAGCCTGACCGGCGGTTACGTCTACCGCGGCAAGCGGCTGAAGGAGCTGCTCGGCTCCTACATTTACGGCGACTTCGATACCGGGCGAATCTGGCGCCTCCGCCTCGTCGAGGGCAAGGTCGATGCCGAAGAGCTGACCCAGACGGCGCTGCGGATCGTCAGCTTCGGCGAGGATCAGGCCGGCGAGCTGTATCACCTCGATTTTGCCGGCGGCCAGCTGCACCGCCTCGTCCCCGCCGAGAAGCTGCCGGATTCCGCGCCGTTCCCGCGCAAGCTCAGCGAAACCGGCCTCTTTGCCTCGACGAAAGACCTCAAGCCGGCGCCGGGGCTGATTCCTTACTCGGTCAATGCGCAGCTCTGGTCGGACGGGGCGACCAAGGAACGGTATCTCGCCCTGCCGGGCACCAGCCAGATCGAGTTCGACACCATCGTCTACCCCTACAACGACACCGACGCGAAGCACCCGCGCGGCTGGCGCTTC
>JBBQPD010000288.1:0-7196 GCA_038331535.1 Gemmatales bacterium
CTCCCTGACGGTCGCGGCTCGTGAGGATTTTCCTTGCCGCAGTAAGACGACTCGCCGTCTCAAGCAGTCCCGGCAAGTTCCAGAACCTCGGCGTCGTCTTCAAGTGCCAGCGGCACCGCGTCGTCGCCGATCACGCGGGCGTGCCAGTCGCCGTTGCAGCGCGGGCACTCAAAGAGGATGTCGTGCGTCGTCGGCAGAGCGGTTTTCCAGGCGTCCCGATTGGCCTTCGGGAGAAGGCTTCCTGTCCAGTGACAACCAGTGTGTGGGCACGTCACCATGTAATCCGTCAACATGACCCGATCCTCCTGATGTGAAAAGGGAGGGCTTGAAGGGATCATTCGTTTTTACCAGCCCGGCGAAGTGAATGCAACTAAAAATTGGAAAAGTTCGTTAGGAAGTGTGCGGCGGTTCGTCGTGCCGATGCACTTCAGCCTGAAAGGCTGCTTCTGCCAGCCCAGGCGTTGCCCTGGGCTGACTCACGGTTTTTCGCCCGATGTCCCTACGTCGAGCCGCGGCGGCCCGATACGGAACAGCGCGAACTCCTCAAGCGGTTGCCCGGACGGTGCCCACGGCAGCGCTCTCGGATCGGTCAGATAGTAATAACCGCCCGGCGGCGCGCGCGTCACGGTTCGCAGTACCGTCAGCGGCCCGCCTGGAAAGACCACGGAGTCGATCCGCTGGCATCGCCGCCATTCGTCGGCAGTAATCGCCTGCCGAGGCACCATCTCGGGAATAATCAGGTAATCGCCGTCGCGCATTTCGCTGCGGCCGGGATCGTAGCGCCGAAAGCCCGCGTGCTCGGCGTACCACTGCCAACCCCAGTGGCCGACGTACCAGATCGTCGGCTCGGAGTTGCCCTCGTCGCGCTCAAGCGCCAGTTTGCTCCGCAAGCGCTCGGGCGCGCGTCGATAGACATCCGCCAGCAACCAGTCCGACATCGCCAGCGCCACTCCGAGACCCAGCGATGCGGCCAGCACCGCGGCGCGCGTGGCAACGCCAGCGTCGTTGGTACACGGCCGGGCCAACAGCAGGAGCGCTACCGGCACCACCGGCAAAATGTGTCGCACCGCCAGGAAGGGCGCGAGGACGATGATGAATGCAGCCGTGCCGACCAGCCAGGCGGTCAGCACGGCGGCGACATGCGTTTCTTTCCCAGGCCGAAAACCGGCGTGCCACAATTCGCCAACCAGCAAGGTAAGACAGCCGAGGAACACGACGACACCGTTGGCCAGGAACCCGGCCCGGAGGACAGGCCACCAGGCCGGTTTCTCACCCCATCCGTTGGTGCGCAACAGCAACGCCGCGGCGGCGATCAGCGCGAGGGCGAGCACTCCCAGACCGAGCGACGGCAACCGCCGCAATAGTAGCGGCGAGAACGGCGACACGGCACCGAGGCAGACGAAGAATGCGATCGTCCGGCGCAGCAGCGCCTCTCCGTCGCGCGGCGCTCCCTCTCTGCCGAGCAGGTGGACGCCGCCGTAATCGAAGTAGTTAAAAAGCGACCAGGCGCCGAGCGCGAGTACCGGCACCAGCGCGACCCACAAGCGCCGCCGTTCGCCGCGCCAGACGAGGTCGAGGACCAGCACGGGAAGCAGCACGAGGCTTGTGTACTTGATGAGACAGGCCGCCGCGACGAATCCAGCCGCCAACAGCGGGTAGGCCGAAGCGGCAGCATCCGCAGAACCGCGGCGCGGCGTCAGCAAAGCCCAAAGAAAGCCGAGCCAGCAAGCGAGCATCGGCACGTCACACATGACGTTTTGCGCCGGCAACAGCGCCGGCCCGAGCACAAATAGCGCGGACAAGAACAGCGCCCGCCGCGCGGAGTCGTTGCCGAAGCGCTTCGCCAGCAGGTAGAAGAAGACCAATGCCAGGAGCGTGAATGCTGACTCGACGAGATGAAAGGCGACTTCATTGTCGCCGAACAGGCTCATCGACAGGGTTAGGAAATAGAAGAAAAGGTGCGGCTGATTGACGGCGTGTATCGGCTCGCTCTCGTGAACCCAATTCAATTCGGCACGCATGGCGTGCCAGGGATCGTGCCGAATGGCTCGTGCGATTTCGAGATAGGCCGTGTCGTCGATGTGGACGGCCTTGGTGACGTTAAAGGCGGACGCGGCAGCCCAGAGCAGAACCACGGCGAGGATCTCTCCCCATGTGGACCGCGCAGGAAGGTTGGCAGCTGGCACCAAATTCACGGCGCTCCCGTAGCAATAGCCCGCGACCTTTTGTCCGAGCCGAAAGCATAAGGGCTAGCGGACAAGACCTCGGAGCGCGGGCGTGCCGCCCGCCACTTAGTTTCTTACCTCTGAATTTCTCCGCAAGATGCGGAGAAGTTCAGCCGAGTTCTGGCTGACAGCTAATAGCTATCAGCTTTCAGCTTTCAGCCAGACTGGTTTTGTATGGTTGCTAACTCGTTGTGACTTGGCCGCGTTAAGCTCTGCGCAAAAATGACCTGATCAATTCCGCGTCGGATACAAGCCGCGCCAGCGAAGGAGAGGGTTAATCCTTCGCTGGCGTGTCAGGCTTGTGTTGTTACATGTCGTTGTCCTTGTTCATGTTGTTATTGCGCAGATCCTTAGCGGCCAGGATGGCCGCGCTCCGAGATTTAGTCCGACAGCGCTTAATGCTGGCGGCTCGGACAAACGACCATCACTTCACGCCCCAAAGGGCAGATCCCAGGGGTTGTTGCCGCGGTCGCCTGCCACTGCGCCGGTTGTGCCCGTATGTTGGCTCGGCGTCTTGAGCGGCACAGCCAGGAGCGTCTGACTGTGTTGGTTCAGCCTGATCTGGAAGAATCGCGTCGTCGAGTTAGCGTGTAAGGGACAGGGCTTAAGTGCCCGTTGAGCCTATTGTACAATCGGCAGGCACAGGGACTACGGGTTCCTCTTCGCTGTTCCGCGTGGTCGGTGGCAGGGTCGGCAGAGCGATGCCGAGGCGTTGGCACAGGTCAACGGCGGCGTCGTATAGGTTCAGCTGGTGGGCTTGAGCCCAGAGGTCGAGCGCGTTGCCCGAACGGCCGCACTTGAAGCAATGGAAGATGTGCTCGTCCAGGTTGGCGGAGAAGCAGCGGCTGGTGCCGGCGGTCGAGCCGTGCAGGGGGCACGGGCCGCGCTGCTGGGCGCCGCGGGTGCTGTTGGCCTTGCAGCCAAGCAGTTGCAAGACGGCGGCCAACGTGAGCGCGGCGCGGACGGCGTCGAAGTCGATGGCCGGGCGCGGCGGCGTAACGGGCTGAGTCTGCGGGCATTGGTGTTCGGCCTGGCGTTGTTGCTGGCGGCGTGTACGAGCCTCGGCCAGTTTGCGGTCACGAGCGGCGTGGATCTCCTTGTCGCGGCCAGCGAGTTTGTCCTTGGGCGCGACGTAACCGATGGCGCTGTGCAAGCGGACGGTATTGTAATGCGCGACGTAGTCCGTCACGATCCGCCGCGCCTCGTCGAGCGTGAGCGGCACCAGGACACGGATGCACTCGCCCTTGATGGTCTTGTGCCAGCGTTCGATCTTGCCGTTGGATTGCGGGTAGTAGGGCGAAGTGCGGACGTGCGTCATGCCGGCCATGCGGATGAACTCTTTGAAGTCCTTGGCGATGAATTGCGGACCGTTGTCGCTGATGATGCGCGGCCGGGCGTCGGGGTAGGCCTCGCGGGCGCGCTGGACGATCGTTTCCACGTCGATTTCCTCCATTTTCTCGCGGATTTCCCAGTGGACGATGAAACGGCTGCAACCGTCGAGGATGGAACACAGGAAGTAGAAGGTGCCGGCGAGGTTGAGGTAACTGACATCGACGTGCCAGTGTTCGTGGGGCTGGAGCGGCTGGACGAAGCCGGTGCCTTTCTTCGTAATGTTGGGCGCCGACCCGGCCAGGAGACCGGCGCTTTTGAGGACGCGGTACACGCTGGCCGGGCTGCAGGCGACCTGGTCGGCGTCGAGCATCATGAAGGTCAGTCGCCGATAGCCTTCGAGCGGCTGCGACCGCGCGAAGGCACAGATGCGTTGCTTCTCATCGTCGGTGAGCCAGTGGTCGCGCGGCACCCAGGCGTTGTGCTCGTTGACCTTGCCGAAGCGTTGCTTCCAGTCGTGGAACTTGCTGGTGCCGATGTCGATCCAGGGTAGGAAGCGACAGACGGGGATGTCCGTCTTGTCGCTCCAGGTGCGGATGAAATCGACGATGGTGTCGCGGGTATCGTGGGGAACCCAGCGGCCGGCTAGCTCTCCCCAAGACTTTTTTTTAGCAGGACGTGCTCTTCCATGAGTTCGCCGAGGACGGAGTCCTTGCGTTGGAGCTTGGCCTCGAGCTGCTCGATCTTGTGGTCCTTGGCGTCCTCGACGGCTTTGCTCTTGCGGCCGTTGGCGAAGGCCAGATGGCCGTTCTCGAAGAACTTCTTGAGCCAGTCGTAGAACTGGTTGGGGTAGAGGTCGAGTTCATCGCAGAGGTCCGAGACCGGAACCTTGTCGATGAGGTGCCTCTTGAGGATGGCGACCTTCTCGGTGTCGGGAAAGTGACGACGCTGCGTGCTCATGGTGAACCTCCGTTGCGGTTATGCTAACCCGAACAGAGCGTTCTTCCAGATTCGACTGAGGCAAAACACGACGATCCTCATTCACCACGGCCGTCACCTCGGCACTGCTGGCGAACGCCGCCGTCGTCGCCGGCGCCACCCGGAACAGTTCCGGCGCCGGACCGGCTAACGCCTGCGCCAACGATGCCAGTCCCAACGAGTCGGCGGTCGTCGTGATTGTCGGTGCCGTGCCGGCCGGCAGCCGGCGCACGCCCACGGCCAGCGTGTCGGTCATCAAGGTATGCGCCGACTCGGAAGCCGACACGTCGCTCACGCCGAGGACGTGTTCCAGTTCGTGCATCACCACGGTCAGCAGGTCGTAGCGCGTCGCCGCCCTCGGGTCCGTCGCTCCGAACTCGCCCGCCGCCGTGATGCGGCCGAACTCCGCATCGTCGGACGGCGTCGCGTCGATGAACCAGCCGTGACCGGCGCCGGTCGCGTCCAGCGTCACCACTTCCGAGCCTAATGCCGTCAGGCCCAGCGCCCCCGTCGTCAGGCCGAGGTCGGTCTGGATGAAGAACTTAGCTGCTTGCAGTGCGGCCACCTGCGTGGTGCCGAGGCCCGACGCCGCCAGCCGGCGGATGGCTTCCGCCACGACCGGAGACAGTTGAGCCTGCGTCAGCGTCGGCTGCGCGGCGCCGACCAGCACGTCGGCCGCCAGTTGAGGCTGGGCGCCTGGGAGATTCCCGACGCCGCCTTGGGCGATGTCGATGCCGTCCACCACCCAGTTGGGGTCGCTGCCGCCCAGGTCCGTGAAGTTGATGACCAGCTTACCGGTGCCGTCCGTAGTCACGGTCGTGGTGGTCAGGTCGAACTGTCCGGCCGCTGTCGTGCGCACATAGGGCGCCGCCGAGCCAACCGTCACCTGCACGTTGTCGTGCAGATAGGCCGAGTCGCCCAGGTAGACGCGCACAGTGTAGGTCGTGTTCGGTGCGACCTGGATCTGGAAGTTGTCGGAGAAGTTGCCGTAATGGAAGCTCTGCTGCGTGTTGCTCACGCCTGCCGAGGCGCCGCGGTCAAATTCCTGGGGCGCGGTCGTCCAGCCAAAGCCCTTGACAGCGAACGAATCGGCGGCACGAACGCCGAGTACCTGGTTCGGCGCGGCGATCGTGCTGTTGCCCGCCAGGAAGTCCAACTGGCGAACGTTGGCCACGGTGTAGGCCGTCTGTGCTGCCGAGCCGGTAGCCAAACCCGTGACCTCCGCGGCCGAAAGCGTCGGCGCCACGCCCGCGAGCGTGGGCCGCCGCACCGTGAACTTGAAGGTGTTGTTCGACTCCACGATCGCCTGCGCGCCGGTGTACAGGCTGTTGTTGTCCGTGTGCGTCAAGCCTCCCGAACCGTCATCGACGCCCACAATGGTCCCAAGCGTCGTGGAGACGTTGATGGACCTGCCGGCCAAGCTGGCGCCGGCGATAGTGCCGGTGTAAGTATCGACGGTGATGCCGTCGGCCCCGGTCCCGGCGCCGGCATTGCTGGTGCCGGTGAGCGCGAACGTGATCCCTTGCACCGTACTGATGGGCCGGAATTGCAAGGCGTTGAGGACGAAATTGGGATCGGAGCCGCCGCGGTCGAGGAACTGGAGGCTGAGCGTGTTGGCTGTGACGGTGGTCGTGACGGTCACCGACGTCCACTGGCCGGCGGCGTTGGACACCAGCTTGCCGCCCAGGACCGAGGTGCCGCCGATCAGGATGTCTACCTGATCGTGCGCGTAAGCCGGATCGCCCAGGATGGCAGTGACGGAGTAGGTGTCGTTAGGCAAGTCCGTGCGGAAGGTGCCGTTGCTGCCGTAGTTGAATGCCTCCAGAAGCTGGTTTGGCGTCGCGTAACTGTAGTTGTTGATGGGCGTAGTCCAGCCGAAGCCGGTCCCGGAAGTGTAGCCGGTCCCATGTACCGACGTGTAGGTGGTCCCGCCGTCGCTGACCGTAGCCGGGAAGCTCGGGGTGTTGAAGGCGAATTGGAGGCGCCGCTACCGCCGTCACCGCGTTGTTGAAGACCGTGGCACTCGCGCCCTGGGCATTTAGGGCCGAAGCATTGGCTCCGAAGGCGACCGTACCAGTGCCTGCCGTGGTGGTCCCGGCCGTCGTCAAGCTGGCCAGGGCGGTGCCGCCGCCGACATTTTTGCTGAAGGTCGTCGTACCGTCCGTGTTGACCGTCAGGCCGAAGTCGCCGTCCAGGGTGCCGGCGAAGGTGATCGCGCCAGCGCCCGTATCGCTGACCACCGAGTTGCCGGTGAGCGTCACCGGTTGGTTGAACAGAATGCTGCCGGCGCTGGTCTGAACGGTGGTGTTCAGGAAAAGGCCGGCGTTGGCCGGGGCGGCGCCGCCCGTGACGGTGTTGTCGAGCGTGATCGTCCCGGCGGCGCTGATCGGTCCGTCCAGTCGAATCGCGTCGGTGCTGCTTGCGGCCGTGGCGAACAAATCCTTGCCGGTGATCGTCAGCGTTCCGGCCGAATGCATCTGGCCGGTCGAGGTTACCCACACGCCGCCAGCTCCAACTCCGGAGAAGCCGGCCCCGGCCGTGAGGCTGATATTGCTGCCCGCGCCCGTGGTCGTGAGGTTAGCCGAGACGATGATGTCGCGCTGTGCGGTGATGCTCACGACGCCGGTGGAAGTCACATCCGAGTTAATAATCACGTCGCCGGAC
>JBBQPD010000289.1:0-7180 GCA_038331535.1 Gemmatales bacterium
ATAGCTGATAGCTGTCAGCTATCAGCTTTTTCACCTTCAAATGCTCGTCGTCCGTAGGATGGCAGACAACCTGAAGATCAATAAGCGTCACTTCGCCGCGGATTGCAACGCCTTGCGCTTCGCCGCGATCAGCGCCAGCAGCGCCTTCTGCGGGTCGGCGAACTTCGCCAGGCCCTCCTCCATCAGCGTCTCTTCCAGCTTCTTCATGTCCACCTTGGCGTCGATCTCCTTCAGTACGTCCGGCGGCGGCATCTCCGCGACGTGGCTGGTGAACGTCCGGCCGCTGGCGGCGACGGCGGCGTTAGTAGCCGGCGGGTTCGTCTCGATGTCGGAGCCGGCGAACGCCTCGACGTACTTCCAGGCTGGATCATCCTTCTTCTTGGTCCCGGTGCTCGCGAAGATCATCTCTTGCTTCAGCGGCAGTTTCTTGTCGGCCCAGAAGTCCTTGTTGAGCGTCCAGATCCGCTTGGCGTTGACGATGCCGACCATGCCCTGCGCCGCCGGCGACAGCGAGGGAACGGCCTTCTCGGTGTACACGTCGAGCCGGCTGACGAAAATGCTGTAGACGCTCTTGAATGGCTCCAGCGTGGTCCGACGTTGTGCTCCGCGCCAGACGGCGTTGCGTGCCGCTTCGTACTGCCGTTCCGAGAAGATCAGCGTCACGTTGAGCGTCACGCCGGCGGCGCACAGTTCTTCCAGGGCGCCGAGACCGGCGGGCGTCGCCGGCACCTTGATCATGCGGTTCTTGTGGTTCTGGCTCCACTGCTTGCCCAGTTCGACGTACTTCGCCGACCGCTCCTCCACCGACAGCTTGCAGGAGGCGTCTTCCAGTAACGGGTCCAGCTCGAAGCTGACGTAGCCGTCGTCGGCCTTTGTCTCCTTCCAGACGGGAAGAAATACCTCCTGAGCCACCTTGACCAACCCGTCGGTCATCGCCCAGGCCAGCGCCTCGTCGTCGAGTCCTTCGCGCGTGAGTCCGGCGATTTGCTCGTCGAAGCGGCCGGTCTTGACGAGGTCCGAGATGATAATCGGATTGGACGTCGCTCCGGTGGCGCCGAGGGCGCGGTTCTTCTTGACCTCCTCCGGGTCGATGGAGTCCAGCCAGAGTTTGGTCCCGGCGGCGACGAGTGATTGAAGCGGGTTGACGGCGGCCATGTCTGTACTCCCGAGAAGATGGGGTTCCGCGGCTATTATAGATGCCGCACGGGGATTGTCCGGGTTTACGTTTCGCGCGGACGGACTGCGGGAAACGTAAACACTGGCAAACCCAGCAGCGGTCGCGTACAGTGTCGGCTCACCAGGAGACACCCATGCAGCGCATCAACCGCGATCAAGCCCGCAAGTACGCATTCGACTGGCGCGACACGCCGCTGTTGCGCGTCCAGCCCGGCGAGAGCTTTGAGATCGAGACCTGGGACGCCAGCACCGGCTACTTCAAATCGGCGGCAGACAAGGCGATTCCGGCCCTCCGCCCCGGCTTCGACCGCTTCCCGCCGCACGCCAACCCGATCGGCGGCCCGGTCCTGCTCGAAGGCGCGGAGCGCGGCGACACGCTCGTCGTCCACATCGAGGACATTTGCGTCGCCGACTATTCGTGGCTCGCTATCGGTCCTAAGCGCGGGCCGCTCGGCGAATCGACGCGCTGGCCGGAACTGTCCGGCGACTACACGACGAAGATCTTCCGCCACACGCCCGGCCCCAGCGGCACGACGCGCGACGGCACCCTGCACTTCAGCGACAAGCTGTCGTGGCCGATCACGCCGTTCGTCGGCACGCTGGGCGTTGCCCCGGACCGCGAGGTGACGACGAGCCTCGACGGCCAGGGCGAATGGGGCGGCAACCTCGACATCCGCGACGTCTGCCCCGGCAACCGCATCCTGTTGCCGATCTTCCATCCCGGCGCCCTGTTCTATCTCGGCGACGTCCACGCCAGCCAGGGCGACACCGAATTCACCGGCACCGCCGCCGAAACCTGCGCGACGGTGCGCGTCCGCCTGGAGCTAATCAAGGGCAAGCGCGTACCGTGGATGCGCATCGAGAAGCCGGCGTCGCTGGTGTCGATCCACGCTTCCCGGCCGCTGGAAGTCGCGGTCGAAACGGCGACGGTAAGCCTGATGGACTGGCTTATCACCGATTACAGCTTCACGCCGACGGACGCCTACGCCCTGGTGAGCACCTGTCCCGATTTTCGCATTCACGTTTACCAGATGTGCAAGATTGGGAAGCTGAGTTTCGTGGCCGGAGCTGAAATCCCAAGGCGTTACCTGAGTTAGGCCGATTCTTCGCCCCCTGGACTACCGGCCTTGTACGTTATGGCGTGTACGTTATGATGGGAAGAAGGCCATCATCCGGAGGACCGCCATGCGCACGCCGTCGATCAGCTACTGGCCCACCCGCAAGGGTGGGGGGTACTTCTGCATTGTGAAGGGGACGCGGTACGAGCTCGCCCTGGGTCCGAAAGACGAGCCCACCGGCCCGACGTACCGGGCCGCGCAGGACCGCTTCCAGGCGATCCTGGAGGGCCGGGCCGTGGAGGAGGAGGCCGAGCGGAAGCGCCGCGAGGAGCCCGCCCCCGTGACCGTGCGCGTCGTCCTGGAGAGCTACCTCCAGCACATCAGCACCAAGCGGGCGGAGGGCACGGTGGACATCCGCCGGCGCTCCTTCGTCCCGTTCGTGGAGTACCGGCCGAAGAAGGCCGAGTGCAAGCTCGGGGAACTGCCCGCGGTCGCCGTGACCCATCAGGACGTCTACCGCTTCCTCAAGCACATGGAGAAGCCCCGCGCCCAGGTCCGCGAGAAGCCCCAGGAGGGGAGGAAGCCCGTGGGCTGGACCTCCGGGTCGCACCGCAACTGCGTGACGGGGCTGCTGGCCGCCTTCAACTGGGCGGTCCGCACCAAGATGATCCCCGAGAACCCTCTGACCGGGATCGAGAAGGAGCCGCCCTCCAGCCGCGGCGCCGAGGCCCTCATCGGCAACAACGCCGAGGAGATCGAGGCGAACCACGGGCGCATCATGGCGGTTGCGCTCCCGCACTACCGCCCGCTGATCCAGGCCCTGAAGGACACCGGTGCCCGGCCGGGGGAGCTGATCGCCGCCCGCGCCGCCGACTTTCGCGAAGACATCGGGGCGTTCATCTTCCACAAGCAGATGACCCGCCGGCGCGAGCTGTTCGCCCACAAGACGTCGAAGAGGAAGGATCGCACGATCTTCCTCGCGGGGGAGACGCTGGCGACGGTGAAGCGCCTGGCGGCCGAGCACCCGACGGGGCCGCTCTTCCGGAAGAAGAACGGCAAGCCGTTCCAGCGGTTCAACGTCATCGACCGCTTCATCAAGATGCGGCGGAAGCTGAAGATGCCGCACCTGACGGCGTACTCGTACAGGCATCAGTTCGCCAGTTCCATGCTCATGGCGGGGATGGACGTGGACGCACTCGCCCAGCTGATGGGCAACAGCCCGATGGTCATCCGCCAGCACTACTCGCACCTGCTGGCCGACGCCCAAGGACTGCGGGCGAAGCTGGAGCGGTTCAGGACGGGGGAGGCAGGAACGCAAACTCCACCTCCTCCCGCGGGCGGGCAGGCGAAGGCGTCATGACCTCGCCGCCGTGCTCCGCCCGGCGCAGGTAGTCCTGCAGCTGCTCCTCGGAGACGCGTATGCCGCCTTGATTCTTGCCGAGCCGGTAGTGCCGAAGCCGCCCCTCGGCGACGATCTCATAGACGAACGCGACGGAGCAGTTGAGCCGCCTTGCCACCTCCGGGATCTTCAACATGGGGGAGTCCATGAAGCCGTACCTTGCTGCATACCTTCGTGATCGTGACCTTCAGGGCTTCCGCGAGGTTCTGGAGCAGTTCACCCGGCCGAGCTACGGGCACGTGCGGCGGGTGCTGATGAATGCGTTCGGGGTGCTGGTCCCCGCGATGATGGAGCAGTTCCCCTCGCTGACAGAGCGGGAGATGTGGGAGTTGGCGATCGATCGCATCGCCGCCCTGGACATCCCCGCCGACCTCGACGAGTTGGAAGGCCGCCAGCAGCGGGAGCGATTCCGCGCCTTCCTCGCCAACTTCGTCACCATGACCGACAAGACCCCGGCGATCCTGCGCCCAGGCTTCCGGGAGAACCTGCACGCCATCCAGCGGAACTTCCCCGCCCTAGGCGTGGACGAGATGCGGGCTATGACGCTGGCGGAATTCGACCCCGACAGTCAGTTCATCCCCGGCCCCCACTTCGATAACGGCCCACTCATGCCGCCGCCGCCGGCCGACGAGATGAGCCCTAGGATTCCGAGGGAGTCTCCCAGCGTTGGCGCTCCGCCGCAGCCGTCCGCCGCGCCTCGCGCTCCACGATCCGGAGAATGCAGTTGAGGAATCCGACCAGCTCGGCGCTCTCGACACCGGGCAGGGTGCGGAAGAGCAGCTCGACCAGGTCGTCAACGCAGTCGTCGGATAGTTGTGCGTGCTGGCTCATCGCTGATGCTCTCCTCCTGGCGCTTGGCTCCGCTGGCATCGAGCCCCCCTCCCCACGGAGGAGGGCTCTTTGCGTAGCCAGCTACTTCTTCAGGGTGAACGTGACGATCAGGTCGCCGCTACAGTGGACGCGGATGTCGTCGATCTGCACGTCCTTCTCGCCGTTCTCTTCGAGGTCGTCGGCCACGAACTGCCACAGGTGATCGAGGGCGCGGGCGGTGTCGCGGGGGATATCGCCCTTCTCGATGATCTTGCCGAGCGTCACGGGCTCGGTCTTGTTCTTCTTGGCGTCGATGTTGTCGCTCATGTCGTCCTCGTTTTGGGTGTGAATGTGCCCCGTCCGTGGGGCTGTTGACGATGCCAACCATCTCGCCCCCTGGTTGGCGTTGGGGTGACGATGCCAACTACTTCGGCGGGCCGTTGCCGACCGGCGTCGCGAGCGTGGCGGCGGGGACCGCGGCGGGCTTTGGCGCGACGACCGCAGGCGTCGCCTCGACCTTCATCCCCACCGCGCGCAGCAGGTCGGCCTTGCACATGGGGCCGACGAAGCTCTTGTCGCTGAAGGCGACGGTGTAGACGTCGTCCCTGTCCTTGCGGCACCAGGCGCAGCAGCCTGGGCCGACCGACGTGAACTCGACCGAGATCATGGATGATCCCTCCAAAGGGTGGTACTGTGGCCGGCAGGAACATGGAACGCAGGGGGAACCGCCCGCCGGCCGTGGGCGGTTTCTGCGTGGCTCATCGCGCCTTCTCGAGCGCGTCCTCCCACTTGTGGCGCAGCTCCTTCTCGGACCACTCGGGGTCACATTTCGTCGCGTTGTAGTACTGCAACAGCTGCCACGCAAGGTCGGCGTCGCCCCCGACGAACCGCACGATCTTGAGGGTGGACACGAAGGTCGTCGTATGCCCGTTCCGGCCGCTGACGGCCCGCTCGAAGCGATCGACGTAGAGCCGGCCGCGGGAGAGCAGGCCGTGCGGGTCGCCGTCGCCGACGATTGTCGCCTGGATCCGCCGGCGCTTGCGCTCCCGAATCCAGGACAAGCGCGCGAGGGGGAGTTCGGACTTGCAGGGGAGCCCTGGCGTTAGCCACTCGTACCGAATCCCTTGCTCGTTGCTGTGGGGCGGCAGGATGCTGAGCGACGGCCCCGTCAGCAGGTCGATGGGCTGGCCGCGGACCTTGATCGTGCGGCTCAGCTCCATCCCCTTCCGCGCTCGCGCGTGGACGTGGTAGCCGCCGCGGGGCGTGCGGCAGATCGGCGCCGCCTCGAGCCCGCAGTTCTCCAGGACGAAGTCCAGCTTGTTGGCGTCGTCCACGTCGAGCACCACGAGGTCGTGGCAGAGGAGCGCGATGCCGTTGCGGGTGAACTTCCACCGCCGCGCGATCGACTCCTCGGTCAGGGGGCGGCCCGGCCACTCCTGCCACTCCGCCTCGGCCGGCACCTTCGTGCCGGGGCGCATGGCCACCGGAATGTAGCCCCTTTTGGCCAGGGCCAGGGCTTCGTCGTAATTGCCGGTGGTGGTGAGCGTCTCATGCATGGGTCTGACCGGGGGTAGGAGGGGGCGTGGACTCGCGGGTCGCCGGATCGACGAGCCGGCAGGGCGCGTTCGGCCCGAAATGCCGCACGTAGAAGTGCCGCGGGCAGAACCTGGCGACGTCGTCCTCCGCGCTGCCGTAGTAGATGCCGGCGGCGGTGTCGCACTGCCCCAGGTCGCGGTACTCGCAGATGTTCTCGGGGAGGTGCCACACGGTGATGTCATCGGTGGTCGCCGCGTCGTCGATCCGCCGCGAACGGAACGGCAGGGTGGCGACGAATCCTTCGCTCGGGGCCGGTGATGTCGGGTGTTTCTTCATGGTGCGGGTAGTGGAACGGGAACAAGAATGACTGCCGGCTACTCCACCTGGCAATCCATCGAATAGGCATCGAGCACCTTTGTCAGTTCCTCGGGTGACAGCGCCTCTTCCTCGTACTTGAACCAGTCGGCCCACCAGAAGAGGCCGGTCACCCACTCCTTGCACGCGGGGTCGTAGTAGAGCTTGAAGCCGTACGCCGGGCCGCCCCAGGCGATCTCGATCTTGTACTCGATGCGCTTCGTGAAGCACAGCGGCTCCAGTTGCTCGCGCAGCTCGTCGCGCTTGTCCTCGTCGGTCTCCGCCATGTAGGCGTCGATGTCCTCGAAGACGGAATCGAAGTGCCGCTTGAGCTGCTCGCGGTCCGTCGGTTGTGCCGGTGATGTTTTCTCATTGGCTTGCATCGCTGATTGGGGAAGAGAAGGAGGAATTTCACGCTGCTTTGCTTTTCGCTTTGTCGATGATGTCGGACACCGCATTCGCATGCTGAACGAGGCTCTGTACGGCCACCACAAAGGAGCGTCCGTTCTCCCAGTTCGCGGCGACGGACCGAGCCATATCCACGAACGTCTCGCACGCCTCCAGCAGCTCCGGCGCGAGGGCCATGAGGCGGGCGTTGGCCTCCTCTTGGGCTGCGAAGTAGCGCCGGTCCCAGCCGGGCGTGATGGCAATGCAGTCCATGTCTTCACTGCTGATGCAGAACGCTTCGTGCTGCCACACGTTCTTGCATGCGAAGTAAGTCCAGGGGCCTTTCGTGTGAGCCGATGCTGTTGCCGGTGATTTTCCATTGGCTTGCGCCATACCTGTTTGGGTGAAAGAAGTAAGCCGCCCGCGTGTGCAGGCGAGCTGTGTCCCTGCACGCCCGGCC
>JBBQPD010000290.1:0-7178 GCA_038331535.1 Gemmatales bacterium
GTATGGGAACGGACAAATGGGGGACGGTCATGAGGGAGGTGACGCTTTTCGGTATGCATAGATCTAATACGAGCCGCGACCGTCAGGGAGCGTGGAGTGGGAACGCTCCCTGACGGTCGCGGCTCGTGAGCGCGCGTGAGCGCTTACTTCATTTCTTGACGGGCGGCGATCGCCAGAAGGGCCGCGCGCGCCTCGTTGCGCAGCGTTTCATTCTGATCCTGCTCGGCCTTGAACAGCGCCGGCGCGCTGGCCTTGGTGCCGACGATCTTGAGGACTTTCGCCGCCTCCACGCGGATTTCCGCGCGCGGGTTGTCCAGCAGCGCGAGCGCCTGCGGCTCCGTCGCCGATCCCATCTGTTGCAGCATCTGCACGACGACCCGGCGATCGACGAAGTCTTCGATACGTCCGGCGATGGCCGCGATTGCCTTGTCGCCGCCGAGGTAGGCCATCGTCCACAGAGCGGGATGGCGGAAATGGATGCTGTGAACGCTGGGGTCGCTCAACAGGGCGCTGAGCGTTTCAAAGCTCTCCGGCGTGCCCCAGCGGCGCAGCACCGCGACGGCCTCGGCGCGAGCGAACACGCTCCAGTCCGGGTTCACGGCGCCTTTCTCCAGCAACCGAGCCACTTCGGCCTGGCGCTTCGCGTCCGCTTCCGTGTTTTGCAGGCGCTTGACCGCGCCCTGCGCCTTGTCGGGCGTCCGCAGCTCGGCGACGATCGCGTCCAGTTCGTCCGCCGTCAGCACCTTGCCTTTGGCTAACGGCGGCAAGGTAACGCCCACGAGCGGACCGCGGTCGCCGGGTTGATTCGGCCGGAGCACGGCCGCGAGGGCGGCGGCGTCAAACTTTACTTCCGGTTGCAGCGGCGGCGGCGGCGGGGGAGTGGGAATGGGAGTGACCGGCGGGTCGGGGCGCCTCACTTCCACCGGCGGCGCAGGCTCGTTCAGCGCGCTGACCGTCAGATCGCTCAGCACCGTCTTGCCGTCGGCCTTGACGAACGCGGCCTGGCAGGTGAGTTGAACTCCGCCCCGCTCCGCGACCGGCACGCTAATCGTGCCGACCGCCTTTTGTCCGTTGCGTTTGAGGGTCGCGGTTTTGCATTCGGGCAACTTGGCCAGGCCGCCCTTCCTCGCGTCCTCGGTCACGGTACCGGTCGGCGCGTAGTGGAAAGCGACCGATTTGATCTGTTCCAGCGGATCGACGAGGCCAACTTCCACGCTGATTTCGAGCGTACTTTTGTCGGCCTTGCCGGCGCTCAGTTTCGGCGGCGCGACGCGGCCCGCCAACATGAGGTGCAGCTCCTGCGTCGGGATAGCCATGCCGATCTGGGTGTTGCGAATCTTGGCCACCACCACGCCGACCAGCTGGCCGTTGCTATCGACGACCGGGCCGCCGCTGTTGCCGGGGTTCACATCGCCATCGATCTGCACGACCTTGATGTCGCCGCTCTTGGAGGTGCGGATCGAGGAGACCGACGCCCGGTTCACCGAGATGGCCGGGTTGTCCACACCAATCGCCAGGTCTTTGCCGAACGGGAAGCCGAACACGTACACCTGCATGGTTTCGACCAGCTCCGGCGGCCGCAGGTCGATCGGCTTGGGCAAGTCCTTCACTCCGGTGATCTTCAGGACGGCAAGGTCGGCGTCGGCGTCGGCGGCCACGACCTCGGCCGTCACCGAACGTTCTTTCGTTGTGCCGCTGCCGAAGACCAGCGTGATGTTCGGGGCCGGCACGGCGACTTCGAGGATCTCGGTGCGCGTCTCGAAGCCAGGGGGTACGGGGAGACCGGGAAACGGACGACCAGGCCGGATAGGCTGCGGCATGCCAAACGGCGACGAGCGGACCTCGATTTTCTTGGTCAGATGAACGACGTGATGATTGGTGACGATGTAACCGGTCTCGCCGTCGGCGCGGATGAGGAAGCCGCTGCCGCTGGCGGACGCGACCCGGTCCTTCTCGATGCGGATGAAGACCGTGGCCTCCTTGATCTCCTTCAGCGTCTTGACCGGCAAGGAGTTATCGGCACGCAGGGGAGAGGACACGATGCCGAGGAGAGCCAACGAAATGATGGCGAGGCGGCACATCTTGATAGATCCTTGGTGGAAAATATCAGGAGCAGTGAAGCCTCAACGGTAGCCGGAGAAGGGATGGTAGTCAAGAAATAACGGAAGTGGCGCAAATTGCCGCTTGCGGCTTAGCGGCGCAGAACCGCTAAGCCGCAAGCGGCAATCGTAGTGGTGGCGTCATTCGGGCTTGGCGAATTCCTTCGCGTCGATCTTCTCGGGATAGCGCACGTCCGTGATTTTGCCCGTGCTTATCTTCTTGCCGCCCTGGTAGGAGACGTACTTCATCGGCCGATTGATGCCGTCCTTCATTTCGTAATTGTTCCAGTAGACCTCCTGGCTGACCGGTTGTAGCGATCCGTCGAGCGACGCGCGCTTTGTCTTGGCGAGCAGTCCCGACTTCTGATCGAAGTACAAGTCGATGTCGCCGTGCCCCTTCGACTGCACGCGCACGCCCACCAGGACCACACCCTGCACCTTGATCTCGCTCAGCAGGGAAAGTTGGTACGCCTTGTCCTCGATGAGCGGCACCAGGCGCGTCACCTGTTCGGCGTACTTGGTGTGCTCCATCTCGGCGCGCAACGCCTCCGGGATCGGCTTCATTTCGCCGTTGACGGTCATCCAGGCCTGGTCGCCGTTGAGCACCTGGACGGCACTCGTCTCCATCCCGAGGATCGAGCAGCGCATGACGTTCTTGAATTGGTCGGGGAGCTGGACGGTCGTGACGGTGGTGAACGTGGCGGTGAATCCCTGGAGAGTGACGGTTCCCTCCGTCTGGACGATCTCGGCCTTGTGATCGGTGAGAGGCGCTTTTCCGCCATGCGCTTCGATGGCTCGCTGAATCACGGCTCGAGCGTCATCCGCTGCGTGAAGCGGTGCGGCAACGGAGAGGGGGAGGGCGAGAAGGATGGCCAGACGCAATTTTCCCATGAGGCACTCCTGAGGGGATTCGGAGCGGTCGAGAGAGGACCATCAGCGAGTTACGGAAACATCTCACGACGTTGATGTAGGCGGATGTCTGGCCCCGACGAGCGTGCAAAGTCGGTTGGAATGCGCATGCGGTCGCCGAAATCGTAGTCGTTGCGCTGCTGAGTGCGCGCCAGGGCGGCGAGGATGCTCTCTTGCTTGCGTAAGTTATGCCACTGGAGTAACGCCGCGAGCAGCCACACGAAAGCGGCGAGGAAGAGCACGATGGATACGAAAACGGATTGGCCCATGGATCACCTCCGTGTCAACAACGAGAAAGTTGTAGATTGTGAACGAAGGGAGTCATTCCCGACGTACTACCTCCTGCCTGGTTTCCCAACACGCACTTTGCGTGCCGAGCCTGGGGTGGACCTCAAAAGAGAAAGTCCCACCCTGGTGATTGGCAAGCAGGACGAGTGGGGGTATAGTAGAAAGCGCAACGGCCGGCGACAATTAGCCCAGATTATTCACCACAAAGACACAAAGGACACAAAGAACAACCAGGAAAGAAGAAGCATCCGGTCTTGGATCGAGACCGTTTACAGAGTGGTTCAACGCCTGTTTTCGATTCGGTGATTCTATCTTCCTTTGTGTTCTTTGTGTCTTTGTGGTGAATAATCCGGATTAGGGGACGGCTGCGGCGCATCGGAGGCAGACCTGTGACGCACCGACTCTTCCTGCTGCGGGCGACGGTCCTGCTGCTGTTTTTTCCTGGCGGTGCCTCCGCCCAGCAGCCGACGCCGGGCGCCGACGACTGGAAGTACGACGTCGTCTATCGCAAAAAGGGCGAGCCGTTCAAGGGACTGGTGCAGGAGCAGAATAGCCGCTACGTCGAGATCACCATCGTCCAGCGCCGGCCCGGCCGGCCGACGATCCTCTTCAAAGAGGCGATCCCGCGCCAGGAAGTGGACCGTATCGAGCTGCTCGATCCGAAAGACCGCGACGTGCTGCACAAGCGGCTGGAGGCGCTCAAAAAGGAGCGCGATCTTCTGACCGCGCGACTGAAGCTGCTCGACTCCGGTGCCAAGCCGGTGACCGACGCGGCCGACGGCCTCTCTCTCAAGCCGATGCCCTGGCCGCCGGAGCCGCGCCGCAACGCGCTCGGCTATGAGTCCACGCACTTTCGCCTCATTTCCAGCGCTCGCGAAGAGTTCGCCCATCTGGCGGCGATCGAGCTGGAACAGGTCTACAGCGCTTACGCCCGCTTCCTGCCGCCGCGCACGAACGCCCAGCCGACGACCATCCTGCTCACCGCTTCCTTCGCGGAGTATCAGGCATTCGTTCGCAGCCAGGGCGACAACTTCCTCAACCCCGCCTACTTCGACCCGGCGAAGAATCAGGTCGTGTGCGGCAGCGATTTGCAACGCCTGTGCGACGACCTGGAAAAGATTCGCGCGTTCCACGCGAAACGACGGAAGGAGCTGGCCGACGAGGAAGCGGACTTGAAGGCGGCGTACAAGAACAAGGTGCCGCCGGCGTTGCTCGAGCCGATTGTAAACGAACGCAGTCGCATCAAGCTGGCGGAGGAGCGCAACACCGCGGGATACCACCAGGAACGGCTGCGCATGTTTCGCCGTCTCTATCACGAGGCGTTTCATGCGTACCTGAACACGTTCGTCTATCCGCCGACCGAGGGCGAGATGCCGCGCTGGTTCAACGAGGGGCTGGCCCAAATCTTCGAGGCGGCCATCTTTGAAGTGGGCGAGCTGCGCATCGGTCATGCCGAAAAAGAGCAAGTCGATGCCGTCCGGCAAGCGCTCAAGAACGACACGCTGCCGCCGGTCGCCGACCTGCTCCGCAGCGGACCGCGCCAGTTCCTGGTCGCCCACACTTCCGAGAAGCAGCGGGCGGACCGCGTTTATCTCGCGTCCTGGGGACTGGCTTCGTACCTGACGTTCGAGCGCCGTGTCCTGGGGACCAAGTCGATGGACGAGTACGTCCGCTCGCTCAAGCGCGGCACCGATCCGGTCGAGGCGTTCACCACGCTCGTCGGCCAACCGCTGCCGCAGTTCGAGAAAGACTACATGCAGTACCTCCGGCAGATCCGCGCCGAAGGGCGCTGACTTTCGGAGCCGGCCGGAACTTTCGCGCGGATTCCCGGTACAATCCATCAGCGCTCCCGTCTGGAAACCTGAAACATCATCGCGGAGGAACGAGACATGCTGAGGACATTGGGGCTGGCCGTGGCCGTCGTGTTGATCGCCGTCTGCGCCGCGGACGCCGATACGGTCCCGGGCAAGGTGAAGAGCATCGACACCGACAAGAGCACCATCACGATCACCGTGGATGGTGTGGACCAGACGTATACCGTCGAGAAGGAGAGCAAGGTTTGGCAACCCGGCAAGACGAAGAAGGCGCCGGCGCAGGACGTGGCGGGCGGCCTGGGCGGCCTCAAGGAAGGCCAACCCGTCGTCCTGACGACCGAGAAGAAGGACGCCAAGGACGTGGTCACGCAAATCAAGTTGGAAGAGGCGGCGACGAAGAAAAAGAAGAAGTAAGCGCCGCTCAGCGTTGCGGCCTGAAGGGCCGCTTCCGTCAGCCCAGGCCGACGGCCTGGGGAGGGTTGACGGAAGCGGCCCTTCAGGCCGCAGGGTCGGCGGCGCAACGTCGAATCCCCGGTCAAAGCGCCGGCCCGCGCGGCGTGAAGTGACAGGACACCTCCTTCGGCCGCCGCTCGTTCTTCGGGCATGCGGAGCGCCCACACGTCAGCCAGAACAGGACGGTAATGAGCGCGGTGCCCGCCAGGCAGAAGCAGGCCCGCGTCCAGAAGAATTCAATCTCCGACATGATTCCCACCTCCTGACGGAGCCGGAAAACAGTGATGGCGCCGCTTGCGGCTTAGCGGTCCTGTGCCGCTAAGCCGCAAGCGGCAATCGAGCGCGCGTTCATTCGCCTTCATTCAAGGCGCCGCGCTGGACGCGGCTGGTTCAGCAGCGGTTTCATCGACGCCGTCCCTCAGGCGCATCGTCCATCGTCCATTCTAGAATAGCCACGAAACCGCCGCCTACGTGCGGTTCAACGCGACAGTGTGCTTCGACCAGGCGCGCCAGCGATTCCGCGGCGATACCTTCCAGCGCGCCACCCCTGCTGAACCCGTCCTCCGGGTCCGCGAACAGGTCCGCGAGACACTCGGCGCGGTCTCGTTCGAGAAAAGGCCCCAGAGAGAGGTAGATGACGCCATCCTTCCTGCCGCTCTGGAAAAGGAATGGCTCACGGGTCGGCGTCGTGCCGGCCGCACGCCGCAGCAAGCGCACGAGCAAGCGCCACAAGCCGTCGCGGTTCGCCCGCACCGATAACGGAGTGCTTTCCAGCTGCCAGCGCGCCCGGACGTCCAGTTCGGGGATGGTCGCCGCCGCGTCGCGCAGGAGTTGGTTGAGGTCGAGGGTCGAGAAAGAACGCCGGGCCGTTTCGCGGTAATTCTGGAGCAGGCGGATCAGACCCGCGGCGGTGGCCCCCGCTCGGCGGATCGTCAACAAGTCTTCTTGCAAGGCCGCGTCCACTTTCAGCTGCACGATCGACGCCTGCAACATCATGGTGTTGAGGTTGTTGCTCAGGTCGTGCGTCAGGCCCATCATCGCGTCGCCGATGGTCGCGACCTCGTCGCGGGCCTCGACTTCAGTACGGAGGTCGCGCAGTCGATGCGCGTCGGCTTCGGCGCGCAGATGGAGGCCGACGAGGGCTGCCGTCAGCGTCAGAGACTCCTCGATTCGCCCGACCGCCGCTTTCGCCGACTTCGGGGGCAGTCCGACGACCAGGAGGCCGCGCGCGCCCGTTTCGCCGGGAATTGGAGCCAGCAACGACTGAAGATTCGCGAGCATGCCGCCGAAGGAGAGACGCCGCATTTCGACCTGGACCACTGTGAGATCACGGAGCGTGCCGGCCGCGTCGGTGCCATGCTCCTCTGGTAAGATCGCGAGGACAGGGTTCGCGACTGCTCCAAGCCGACACGCCGTCAAGCGCGCCTGCGGGTAGAAGTCGCGCAAGAGTGCCGCCAGCGCCGCGGCTCGTTCGGCGGGAGTTTGCTGTTGTCGAAACAAGTCGGCGAGAGCGGACGGCCACTGGCCCGATGCAGGAGATGTCCCAGCCGCAGATTTCATGCAATTGGCTCTCCGCCACGAGCCGCGACCGTCAGGGAGCGTTCCCCCCACGCTC
>JBBQPD010000291.1:0-7176 GCA_038331535.1 Gemmatales bacterium
ACCCTTGACGAGACGTTATCGCTGAGGGATGACGAACTAGAGAGCCGTGTGCGATGAAAGTCGCAAGCACGGTTCGGAGGGAGGCGGCTGGAAAAGGGCTGTTTAATCGTGAACAGTACCTCGCTGGCCGCCCACCCTACCATTCGTAGCCGTCGGTTACAGGCTGCGCTGTAGTATTAATCGCGACCACGCCGCAACGAGCCGTCTTTCGATCGCAAGCTCGCTGGCCTGCCGCTCACTTCATCTCCGGCGCCTTGATGACGTAACTCGTATTCACCTTGTTTCCCGCCGGGCCGGTCGCTTGCGTCGTGCCCAGCGCGAGCAGCTTGCTGTCGGGAGAAAGCGCCAGGCCCCAGATGGCGCCGACCGGTAGTTCCTCGCCCGACAGCAGCTTGCCGTCGGCGGCGTTCCACACGGCCAGGTAACCCTGGTTCTTCGGCGCTCCGCCGGCGCTGAGGATGTACTTGCCATCGGCTGAGAAGCGGACGGCGAAGATCGCGTTGGGGTGCGCCGCGGGCGGCGGCGGCAGCACGGGCGGCGCTGGGATCTTGAGGTTCGGGTTGACGAACTCGCGGACCACCGTGCCGTCAGCGACATTCCAGAGCTTAATTGTCCGGTCATCGCCGGCCGAGACGATCGTCTTGCCGTCGGGGCTGAACGCCACGGCGAAGACGGCGCCGCGGTGGCCCTTCTCGAACTCCTTCTCCTTGTAACCCTTGAACTCGCGCAGCAGCGTACCGGCGGCTGCGTCCCACAGTTTTAGAGTGTGGTCCTGGCTGCCGCTGACGATCGTCTTGCCGTCCGGACTCCAGGCGATGCAGTAGACCGACGCCGACCCCGGCGGCGGCACGGAATGGCCGACGATCTCCTTGGTCAGAGCCGCCTTGGCCACGTCGAAGATGCGCAGCTTGCCGTCGGAGCAGCCGGTCGCCAACACCGGAGCCGCCGCCGGCGCCGTCGGGCTGAACGCCACGGCGCCGACGGTGCTGGGGTGGGCGAAGTTCTTCGTCGGCGCCTCCGACGCCACCTTCCACGTCCGCACCGCCTTGTCAGCGCCTGTGTGCAGCAACTGGTTGTCGGCGGCGAAGGTCACATCAAACGCCCCGCCAGTTGAAGTGAAGTTCTGGATCGCTTTGCCGAATTCGGGCGGCGGCGGCTGGCCGGCGGTAAATGCCACGTTGAACGCGGCGATCGCCCCGTTCTCGCAGACGACGGCAAGGACGAGGTTGTTCGGGCTGAACGCCACGCCGCGCACGACGGCGGGAAGGGTCAACGCCTTCAGTTCCTTGCCGTCGGCGAAGTTGTAGAGCCGCACCTTCGAGTCGGCGCCGGTCGCGACCAGGACATTGCTCTTCGCCACGGCGACAGCTTTCACTGGCCCCTCGGCTCCGGCCAGCGACCGCTCGACCGCCCCGGTGGCAAGATTGACGAGCTTGACCGTCTTATCGTCGCAGGCCGCCAGGAGGTGCGAAGCGTTCGGCGTCAGCGTCAGCGCCCGACCCGGCGCGGCCAGCGCCACGGCGCGGGCGGCGGCCAGCGTGTGGATTTGCACTGTCTTGTCGGCGCTGCCGCTGACGACGTTCACGTTGTTCGGATGGAAGACGACGCCCGTCGCCGGGCCGGTGTGCGGGAAGAATTGCAGCTCCAGCCCCGGCGCCATGTCCCAGACGCGCGCGCTGTTGTCGGCGGCGCTGGTGGCGAGCTTGAGATTATCGACGCTGAACGACAGGCCGGTGACGTTGGCGGGGTGCGTCAACGTCTGCACGTCCTTGCCGTCAGCCGTGGTCCAGACCTTGACCACCTTGCCGGCCGCGGCGCCGACGCGGGCGAAATCGCGGCTAAAGGCGACGGCCGTCACCGGGTCGGCAAGCGGGCCGAACGTGCGGACGACCTTGCCCGTGGCGAGATCCCATAACTTCGCGGTTTTGTCCGCGCCAGCGGTCAGCACCTGCGTACCGTTGCTGTGATAGGCGACGCCGGTCGCGCCGCCGGGGTGCGCCTCCAGCACCATGCCGACCGCTACATCGCTCAGCTTCGCCGTCTTGTCGGCGCCGCCGGAGACGAGCGTGCGGTTGTCGGCGAGGAATGTCAACGAGCGCACGGCGGCGGCGTGCGGCGTCAACTGCTGAACCTCCTTCGCCGTCAAAACATCGAAGACGCGCACTTGGTGGACGGCGCCCTCGGCCACCACCGCGGCGACGCGCAGGCCGTTCGGGCTGATGGCGACGGCGCTCGCCGCGGCCGGCAGGGTGAAGACCACCGGCGGCACGTCGGGCATCGTCGCGACGGCGGGGATCGTCCACACCTTGACCGTCTTATCGGCGCCAAAGGTGACCGCCTTCGTACCGTCGAGACTGACGGCGATGCCCAGGGCCGGCTCGGCGTGGGCGGCGGCGAACGCTTTGAAGACCTTGCCGTCGGCGGCGTTCCACACCTGTACGGTCTTGTCGTCGCTCGCCGACAGGATGCGGTCGCCCTTGGGGCTGAAGACGGCTTGCCGCACGGGGCCGGCGTGATTGGCCTGCCAGACGACGGCCGGCGTCCACACGCGGGCGCCCTTGTCGGCGCTGGCGGTAATAATGCGCTTGCCGTCCGCGGTGAAGGCTACCGCCAAGACTGGGCCGTCGTGCAGCAGGAACTCGATCAACTTGCCGTCGAGGCCATAGAGGCGGGCGCGGTTGTCGGCCCCTGCGACGGCGAGGCGCGTCCCGTCCAAGCTGATGGCGACGCCCTTCACCTCGGCTGGCGTCGTGATCGCGCCGGCGGGTTTGCCGTCGGTGAGCGTCCACAACTTCACGATTTTGTCGGCGCCGCCGCTGACGGCGCGCAGCCCGTCCTTGCTCAGGGCCAGACTCAGCACCGGAGCGCCGTGGTCGATCTTCAACTTCGACGCGCCGGTGGCGACGGTCCAGACCTGAACGGTTTTGTCCGCGCTCGCCGATACCAGGTCGCCGGCCGGCGTGAAGGCGACGGCGTTGACCTGCCCGGTATGTCCCGCGAAGCTCTTCGTCTCCTTGCCCATCGCAATGTCGAACAGGCGCAGGCTGTTGTCGCCGAGGCCGCCGGCGACCGACTTGCCGTCGAGACTGAAAGCGACACTCAACACTGGGGCGGTTAGGTTCGGGATCTTCTTCAGCTCCTTACCGTCGGCGACGTTCCAGACGGTGATCGACTTGTCGGCCCCGCCCGCGGCGGCCTGCTTGCCGTCGGCGCTGTAGGCGACCGAAGTCACAGCTAGCGTGTTGCCGGCGAACGGCCGCGGCTGGGCGTTGGCCAGCGTCCAGACGCGGGCGTTCTTGTCGTTGCAGCCGGTCAGGAGCGCGGTGCCGTCCGGACTGAGCGCGGCACTCGTGACCTGATCGGGATGGGCGAGCAATTGCGGCGCGACGGGCGGCACCGCCCATAGCTTGAGGCTGCCGTCCACCCCCGCCGAGAGCAGTTGTGTCCCGGCCGGATTGAAAGATAGAGAGTTAATCGATCCGCTATGGGCGCCAATCAGCGCCGCCTGCTGACCGTTGGTCTGATTCCAGAAACGGATCACCTCGTCGTCGCCGGCCGAGGCGAGCAGTTGCCCGTTGGCGCTGACTGCGACGGCGTTGACGGGGGCGGTGTGCCCGGCGTACTTGCGTTCCGGCATCGCCGGGGCAGCCAGGTTCCAGGCGTAGACGGTCTTGTCGGCCCCGCCGCTGAACAGCTTCTTGCCGTCGGCGCTTGGCGTCACGACGTGGACCGCGTCCGCGTGGGCCAGGGCCGGCGGCAGCGCGACGGGCAGCGCCCAGAGCTTCAACAGGCCATCGGCGCCGACGGTCGCAATCTGGGTCGATGCCGGATTGATGGCGACGCCGGTCACGGCACCGTTGTGCGCGATCGTCTGGCCGAGTTGCTTGGCGTCGGCGGCGTTCCACAGGAAGAGCTGCCGGTCGGCGGTGCCGGCAGCGACGAGAAGGGCGTTGGGCGACAGGGCGAAGGCGTTCACCGCCGCGACCGGCCCGGCGAAGGGACGTACCAGGGCTCCGGTGGCAAACGTCGAGAGCCGTACCGTCTTGTCGGCGCCGGCGGAGAGGATCGAGTTGCCGTCGGGCGACAGGGCGACGGCGGTGACGGCGTCCGCGTGTGCCGTGTTTACGTTTCGCGAAATGGGCAGCGTCGGCACCGTCCAGAACTTCAGCACGCCATCCTCGCCGACGCTGTAGGCGGCCGTGTTGTTCGGGTTGAAGGCGACGGAATTGGCCGAGCCGGCGTGCGCGCCGACGACGCCGATGGGCTGGCCGGTAGCCACATTCCAGAAGCGCACGGTGCGGTCGGCCCCGGCTGAGACGAGCAACGCATTGTTGGCGCTGAAGGCGACGGAGGAGACGGCCCCGACGTGGCCGGTGAGGGTGAACAGCTCCTTACCGTCGGCGTTGTTCCACAGCTTGACGGTCCCGTCCTTGCAGCCGCCGGCCAACTTCAGGCCGTCGGCACTGAGGGCGACGGAGTTGACAATATCTTTGGCGACAAGCTCGCGCAGAGAATTGCTGGTCGGGAAGTCCCACACCTTGGCGGTGTTATCGACGCTGCCGGAGGCGAGCAGGCTGCCATCGGGACTGAGCGAGACGGCGAGGACGTTCTTGTTGTGCCCTGTCGTGCCGCCGAAGGTCTTGAACTCCTTGCCGGTGGTCGTCTCCCACACCTTGAGCGTCGAGTCGAAACTGGCGGTGATGACGTATTTCTGGTCGGCGGTGAAGGCGACCGCGTACACGTTTTCACTATGCCCCTTATGAACAGCGACGACGGTCTGCGGCTGCTCGGGGTCGGGCTGGCGGGCGGTACCGGTCGGCAGCCAGGGCTGTTCGGTACAGAGCCACGCGAAGACGGCGAGCGCCAGCCAGCGGACGGGACGCGGAAACGAGCGGTGAGAGCGCATGGGAGGTCACCTCAAAGGTAGGGGCGGGCGGGCGGCGTGGCGGAGAGGTTAGTTTCGCAGGGAGGGGGAACCGTGTCAACCGGCGCGGGGGGGGGAGGGGCCATTCCCGTTACTGCATCGAGGCCCGTTCACGGGCCTTTGCCGCGGAGCGGTAATAGGCCCGTCGTTCACGGCGGGTGCAGCGAGAGGACACTACCATGCGCACCCGTCCTAAAGGACGGGTCTATTACCGCTGCGCGGCAAAGGCCCGTGAACGGGCCTCGATGCAACCACGGCAATGCACCCGAATTGTGCTTGAAAAACTACTTTCGGACTGGTTTGATGGTACAGTGAATGGATACGAAAAATGGCCCGGGCCGGTCCGCCGCGGAGCTTGTCTTCAACGCCGCAGAGGTCTTCATGTCCAAGCGTCGCTGGATCCACTGGCTGCGAAACCCCTTCTCCCGCAACCGCACGGTCTCTCGACGAGCACGGAAGCGGTCTCCCCTTCGCGCGCGCCTGTGGTTGGAAGTCCTGGAAGACCGCATCGCGCTTTCTACCCTGGTCGTTCTCAACAACCACGACACGGGCGCGGATTCGCTGCGCGCGGTCATCGCCGGTTCCGCGAGCGGCGATACGATCCAATTCGATTCCAGCCTGACGGGGCAGACGATCGCGCTGACCAGCTCGGTGTCCATCACGCACAGCCTGACCATCACGGGATTGGGCGCGAACAACCTGGCGGTTAGCGGCAGCGATCAGTCTCCGATATTTGACATCAACGCGGGCGCCGTGACGATCACAGGTCTGACGTTGACGCATGGGGCGGACACAAACAATATTGGCGGCGGCGCCATCCACGTCGTTTCGGCCGATTTGACCCTGCGCGCTTGCGTCCTGAGCGACAACCACGTCTTCGGGAGCAACGGCGGCGCCATCGCGTTTTCTGGCGACGCCAATACCCTTACGATCGACAACTGTACTTTCACCGGCAACACGGCCGACGGCAACGGCGGCGCCATCGATTCGCCCGGCCTCATCCTCAACATCAGCGACAGCACCTTTGACTCCAATCGCACGTTCGTCGCCCCCGGCATTCAAGCCGGCGGCGGTGCGCTGTCCATTGGAACCGGGACTGTAACGATCGCCGGTACTTCGTTCATCGGAAATACCTCGACCAGCGCCGGTGGGGCGATCAACTCCAACTTCGGGGCCACGTTCACTGTCACGGAGAGCACGTTTACCGGCAACTCGGCCGCGAACAGCGGCGGCGCCATCGAGAACATCAGCAGCGGCAGCTTCACGCTCACGAACAGTTCCATCTCCGGCAACTCCAGCACGGGCGACCACACTTCCGGCGGCGCCATTTTTAACGGCGGGTCGATGACAGTCAGCGGCAGCAGCGTCTTCTCCAATTCCGCCGGGATCGCCTCGTCCACCTCCGGTGATGGCGGCGGCATCGCCAATTCCGGTGTCCTCAGCGTTACCAATAGCACGATTTCCGGAAACACCGTGTCGAACAGCGGCGGCGGCATTATTAACACGGGAGGTTCGGCGTCCTTCACGAACACGACGATCGCCGACAACCGAGACGATACCGACGACAACAACGGCAGCGGCGGAGCCGGCGGCGGCATCACGGTGTCAGGCGGCAGCGTTGCGACGCACAATTCCATCATCGCCCATAATCTCGGGTCATTCGGTACCGACGACGACGTGTACGGCAACCTCGACCCGGCCAGCTCCTTCAACCTGTTCGGCACAGGCGGCGCCGGTGGCTTGTCCGGCAACAACAATCAGTTCAACGTCGCCGCCGCCGACCTGCATCTGGCCGCTCTGGCCGACTACGGCGGGCCAACGTCGACGTACGCTTTGTTGCCCAATAGCCCGGCTCGGAACGCGGGCGATCCCGGCGACGCGCCGCGGCTCGATCAGCGCGGCTATCCCCAGGAAGGTGTCGTGGATATCGGCGCCTACGAGTTCCATACGCCAACGCACCTAGTCTTTCTCACGGCGCCGGCCACGACGACGGCCGGCAACACGATTCCGGTGACGATTGCCGTCGAGGACCTGGACGGTCATGTCGTTACGACCGATACCTCTCTCGTGACCCTGACCCTGAGCGGACCGGGTGGATTCGCGGGGGGCGGCACGACCGTTACGGTCGCCGCTGCCGAAGGTGTTGCCTCCTTCAATGTGGAAATCGACAAGGCGGGTAACTATGCGCTGACGCCGAGCGACGGCTCCGTGAGCGGTCCTGCGGCGGCATTTTCCGTCAACCCGTCCTTCGC
>JBBQPD010000292.1:0-7174 GCA_038331535.1 Gemmatales bacterium
CTCACGGTCGCGGCTCGTAAAGGAGGTCACTCACACTTCGCCGCGGAAGAGCTTGCGCAGCGGTGCGCCTTCGGACAACCGATGGCCGCGGCCAGTCTGGTCGAAGATCTCGGCCGCCGGATCGATGCCGAAACGCCAGTAGATAGTGGCGGCCAGGTCGGCCGGCGTCACCGGGTCGGCAGCGGGGAATGCGCCGATCCGGTCGCTCGCCCCAAAGACAGCGCCGCCCGTCACTCCTCCCCCGGCCAGCAGCACGCTATAGCAGTCGGGCCAGTGGTCGCGGCCGGCGTTGGCGTTGATGCGCGGCGTGCGCCCGAACTCGCTCATGGCCACCACCAGCGTCGTGTCCAGCAGACCGCGAGCGTCGAGGTCTTCGATCAACGCGGTGAGGGCCTGGTCGCCCGGCGGGATGAGCTGGCGGTGTCGAGGGAAAAGCTTCTCGTGGCTGTCCCAGTTGGCGTCCTGGCCGTTGGACTGACCGTCGAAGGCTGCCACGAAGTTGACGCCTCCCTCCACCAGCCGGCGAGCCAGTAGTAGGCTTTGGCCCAGCCGGTGTTGGCCGTAACGCTCGCGCAGCCGTTGCGGCTCCTGCGTGAAGTCGAACATGCGGCGCACCTCGGCAGAAGCGAGCAAGCGCAGAGCGCGTTCGCGGTACACCTCGGCGCGGCCAGCGCGGTCGGACAGCGGCGCGCGATCGAGACGGCGCAGCAAGGCCGCGCGGTCGCCCAGGTCGGCGGCCCGATCGAACGCCGCGATGCGGAAGTTGGCGGCACTCGGATCGCCTTCCACCTGGAAGCGGTCGTAGGCGCCGCCGAGCATACCGGGCGTCTGCCCCGGCAGCTGCACGACGTTGTGCATGGTGTACGGTAGGGCGACGTAAGGCAGGACGTGAGCACGCGCGCCGAGAGCGAAGCTGACGGCCGAGCCGAGCGTCGGCAGGCCGCGCGGGTCGTCGCCGAGCAATTCCTGATCGCCGCCCGCGGGCGTGCGCCCGGTGAGCGCTTCGGCGGCGGCGGCGTTGTGGTTGCGCATCGGATGGTGCATGCTGCGCACCAGGGCCATCCGGTCCATGAGGCGTGCGGTCAGCGGCAGGTGCTCGCAGAAGCGGACGCCCGGCACCGAGGTGGCGATAGTGCGATACTCGCCGCGTACCTCGGCGGGCGCGTCGGGCTTCGGATCCAGCGTGTCGAGATGACTCAAGCCGCCGTAGTAGAAGACGAGGATACAGGAGCGGATTCGTCTATCGGGTGCGACGGCGCGACTGGCCGCATGACCGAGAGTCGGCAGCAGGCCAAACCCGGCGGCTCCAGCCGTTCCGATAAACTGCCGCCGGGAAAGCGTGTGCGGGCGCCTCATCGTTCCCTCCGACCTGCGGTCATGCGGAATGAAGCGCGCGTTCTCGGAGGTTCGCTATCCGGGAATCGGTCGCGACGACAACGGTGTGATTCTATCCCGCCCGGCAAGGGACATCAGGATTTTCGCCCCTCAGATTCTAACCTCTGCACTTCTCCGCAAGCTGCAGAGGAGTTCAGTCGAATTCTGGCTGACAGCTAATAGCTATCAGCTAACAGCTTTCAGCCAGACTGTTTTTGTGTGGTTGCTAACTCGTTGCGGCTTGGCCGCGTTAAGCGCTGCGCAAGAATAACCTGATCGACTCCGCATCGGATACCAGCCTGACGCGCCAGCGAAGGAGAGGGTGAATCCTTCGCTGGCGCGTCAGGCTGGTATTGTGACATGTCGTTGTCATTGTTCATGTTATTATTGCGCAGACCCTTTTAGGCCTCGGCGCTGCAGGAATTATCGTGCCCGCTGCCACCGCCGCGTGCCGTCGATGCAGCAGATTGGCATCCTGCGCCTTCGGGAGCGGGCTTGCGGCTCACGACGCCAACGCACTCTTGCGCACGCGCGGGCGCTTGCCCCAGTTGTCCCGCACCGCGAACTCCAGCAGCCGGCGCAGGCAGTCGAGGTCGAGCGGCGGGCAGAGCAGGTCCGGCGCGGCCGCTTCCAGGTTGCGGCGATCGAACAGCGGCTCCCTGGCCCAGTACGGTTGATAGCGCGACACCTGTTCGTAGAATCCCGTCTCCCATTCGTTCATGACGCCGTCCTCGAAGACGTCGGGGCCAGCGAACTGTGGGCCGTAAAAGTTGTAGAACGCGCTCATGGCCGCTTCGATCGTGCGAGCGGTCGTCGCCAGGGATGGCGTCAGGTGATACGTCCGGCCGTGCTGGGCTGAATTGAGGAGCAAGCGCGTCACGGCCGCCGACACCCAGTCCACCGGCACGAGATTCCGAGCTTCGTCGCCGGTCAGGTTGAGCCGCAGCGGCAACAGGACGCGCCCGTCCAGGTCGGGGTCGATGAAGCGGACCGCCAAGGAGGGGAAGTACAGGTACGAATACAGGCCGTGATACGTCGTCGTGTAGCCGGTGCGCGAATCGCCGGTGATGATCGCCGGGCGGTACACGGTGGTGCGGTCGAGGAAATCAGCCCCGCGCACGCGCTTCTCCGCCTCGAACTTGCACTCCTCGTAGTCGTTGCGGAACTCCTGGCCGCACTCCAGGTCGTCTTCGCGGACCGGCCCTGCGCGCGTACCGCAGACGTAAGCGGTCGAAATGTAGTGCAGCTCGCGGATGCCCGCGGCTTGGCACAGGTCGAGAACGCGCTCGGTGCCGACCAGGTTCGACAACCAGGGGTCGTCGGCGCGGTCCTTGCCGACGAAGGTCAGACTGGCGGCGTTGTGCAGGATGCGCGGGCAATGGCGGGCCACCCAGCGGCGGTCGTCGTCGCTCAGACCGAGGCCGGGCAGCGTGACGTCGCCTTCGAGGCAGTGAATCCGCCGAGGCAACTTCCGCCCCAGCGCGCGGTCCCAGTGCGAGAGAACCTCCTTGAGACGCTCTGCCGGCGCCTGGCCATCGCGACTGCGGATCAGCACCGCGACCTGGCCGCCTTCCAGCAACAGGTCGCGCAGCAGGTAGCGGCCCAGGAGGCCGGTCGCCCCCGTCAACAGACAATAATCGGTCATGCACACGACCTATTTGTGAGAAGGCGAAGGTGGGAACGTCCGGCAAACGAATTGGCACTCCTCCCAAAGATGTGGGAGGCTCGCGTATTCGTTCGTCGAGACGTGCGGAAAAGAATTACAAAGTCCGTAGTGATTTTACGGACAAGCAGCACCGGCGGCCAACTCGTAGGTGCGGCCGTTGCCGCCGGTGTTGCGCTGACGCAGAGAGAGTTGGTACAGCTGCTCGCCGGCTGGCGTGGGGTATTTGCCGGTCAAACAGGCCCGACAGAGTTGACTGTTGTCGAGGCCGATGCAGCGGGCGATCGCCTCGAGCGGCAGGTACGAGAGGCTGTCGGCGCCGAGTTCCTTGGCCATCGCCTCCTGCTCGGCTTCCGTGATGCGGCTGCCTTTCATGAAGCGCGGCGCGAACAGCTCGCGCACCGTGGACATGTCGATGCCGTAGAAACAGGGTGCGACGATCGGCGGACAGGCGACGCGGACGTGGACTTCCTTCGCCCCGCCGCGAACGCGCAGATCGTTCAGCAGCGCCTTCATCGTCGTGCTGCGGACAATGGTGTCCTCGATCAGCAACACGCGCTTGCCGGCGAGCACTTCGCGCAGCGGCGTGTACTTCAGCTGTACGCGCTCGGCGCGGTTCTGGCCCTCGATGAACGTGCGGCCGATGTAGCGATTGCGGATCAGCCCCTCGACCGAGGGCACGCCCAGCGCGAACGCCATGGCGTCGGCGGCGGCCTTGCCGGTGTCGGGCACGGGCACAACGATGGTGTCGCCGTCCAGCGGCACGCGGTCGAACGCCTGCTCCTGGCGAGCCAGTTCTTTGCCCAGGGCGGCGCGCGTCAGGTAGACGCTGCGGTCGTCGAGCGTGCTGGCCACGTTGGCGAAGTAAATCCACTCGAAGAAGCAGTGCGAGGTCGGCTGTTTCGGGGCGATGCGCTCGCTGCGGATTTTGTTATCCTGGATGACGATCATTTCGCCCGGTTCCAGCGAGCGCACGTTCTGGAAGCCGAGGTTCAGGAGCGGCACGTTCTCGCTGGCGGCGGCGAAGAGCGGGCCGTCCTGGGCGACGCACAGCGGCCGAAAGCCGTTCGGGTCGCGCAGCACCACCATGTCGCCCATGGCGTTGAGGAACACCATGTTGTAGGCGCCGTCGAACTTGCGCGCCAGATTGCGGAACACAGTGACGAGGTCGGGCCGGTCGTCGCCGCACTGGCTCAGCTCGTGGCTGAGGCAGTGCATGATGACCTCAGTATCGATGTTGCGCGTCAAATGGTAGTCGGTTTGAGTGAGCAGCTGCGTCCGCAGCTCGGCGAAATTCGTAAGCTGGCCATTGAAGGCGAAGGCGAACCATTTCCACTTGCAGCCGTGGTGGCGCTCGAACGGTTGAGCGTAGCTTTTGTCGGTGGCGCCGCAGGTGGCGTAGCGGACGTGGCCGATTGCCGCATGCCCGGAGAACTCCTCCATGATGCTGTCGTACTTGGCGCGGTGGTTGAGGCGGAAGGCCTCGATGACGGTGCCAATCTGCTTGTAGGTATCGACCAGTTTTTCGCGTTGCGGGTTGAAGGAGGCGAGTCCGGCGGCGAGCTGGCCGCGATTTTGCAGGTCGAGCAGCATGCGCGGCATGAGGCGGGAGATGTGCTCCTGCCCGGCGAGGGGGGCCAACCGCGATGCCGTCGCCGACGGCAGGTGATAAATCGCGGCGATCCCGCACTCGTGATGCAGTTCGTCCATAGATATCGATTCCCGACGAAAACTGGGGGGTGTTCCGGCGCCCGCATCGACTCCGCTGTTTTCTGGGGAACAAGGGTGATTATAGAGACTCCTGCACGGCGGCACAAGAAAATCCTGACACGAATGCCGGTGTACCTCGAAACCGGCGCGAACCTGTAGTGCCGCTTGCGGCTTCGCAGAGCCTGACCTCTAAGAGTCTGTCCCAGAAGGGGTCTTTATCTACGAGCCGCGACCGTTAGGGAGCGCTTGTCGCGGCGTACCTCTAACGCTCCCTAACGGTCGCGGCTCGTAAATCCTACTTCTGGGACAGACTCTAAGCCGCCAGCGACGATTCTACCCATTTCCAGTCCCATGAAAGGTGAGGTGCAACGATGCGACAGCTGCTGTTGACGGTTGTGCTGGTTCTCCTGCCGCTGACCGGCCGGGCCGACGAAAAGAAGGAAGCGAAGCCGGAAGACCTGCCGGTGAAGGCGAAGCTGGTCGCGAAGAAAGCGACCTACACGCTCGACCTCGGAGGCAAGACCGGCGAGGAATATCGCAAGATGCTGAAGGACGCCGAGAAAGGCGGCCGGATGCCCGCGCCTCCCGCAGTGGACCTGGTTCTCGAAATCACGAACACGAGCGACCAGGACGTAAAGATCTGGTCCGGCGGCGACCCCGTTATGCTCAGCCTGGCGCTGGCCGGGCCCAGCGCCATCAACGCCAAGCCGCTGCTGGCCTTCACGACCGACTTCCGCGGCCCCACCGCGACCACGCTGGCCCCCGGTAAAAGTCTGAGCATCCCGATCACCAAACTGGCTTACGGCTTCCGCGGCGCGGCCGCCATGAGCTTCTGGACCGAGCCGGGCGAGTACAAACTGACGGCGACCTATACCACGGGCATTCAGCCGCCGCCGAAGGGGACCGCGGTCTCCGACGGTTTCGGCCTCGCCACCCTCCGCGCCGAGCCGGTTGTCATCAAGGTCGAAGCGGCGAAGTGACGCGCCCTCCTTGTTTACGTTTCGCGCGTTTCCGCGCGAAACGTAAACAGCTTTGAACCCGTAGGAGACTCCCGTCGTGAAACGCGCGCTCTTCCTGACATTCTGGATTGGACTGGCTGCCGGTGCCGCGGAGCCACAGCCGATCGACAACTGGCACCAGTGGCGCGGCCCCAACGCCAACGGCGCCGCGCCGAAAGGCGATCCGCCGATTACCTGGGACGAGAAGACCAACGTGAAATGGAAGGCTGAACTCCCCGGCCGCGGCAGCGCGACGCCGATCGTCTGGGGCAACCAGGTCTTCGTCCTGACCGCGATCAAGACCGACCGCGTCGCCGGCGTGAACGACCTGCCGAAGCCGGAGCCGCGCTTCGAGACGAAGACGACGACGCCAGTGAACTTTTACCAGTTCGTCGTCCTCAGTTTCGACCGCTCGACCGGCAAGCTACTCTGGAAGCAAGTCGCCGCCGAGCGCGTGCCGCACGAAGGGCACCACCCGTCGCACTCCTACGCCGCCGGCTCGCCGACGACGGACGGGCACTATCTGTATGTCGCGTTCGGCTCGTTCGGCGTCTACTGTTACGACCTCGACGGCAAGCTGCAATGGCAGCGCGACCTGGGCCGGATGCACACACGCTACGGTTGGGGCGAGGCCGTCACGCCAGTAATTCACGGCGATTCACTGCTTCTGAACTGGGACCAGGAGGAGGAGTCGGCCCTGTACTGCCTCGACGCCAAGACGGGCCGGACGAAGTGGAGGACGGCGCGCGACGAGAAGACCTCGTGGAACACGCCGTTGGTGGTCGAGCATAAAGGCCGCACGCAGGTGGTGCTGAACGGCACGACGCGCGTGCGCGGCTACGACCTGGAGTCGGGTAAGGAAATCTGGCAATGCGGCGGCATGACGGTCAACGCCATCCCGTCCGTCGTGACCGCCAACGGCGTGGCGTATGTCTTGAGCGGCTACAAGGGCGCCGCCGCGCTGGCCATTTCGCTCGATGCCCGCGGCGACGTGACCGGGAGCGACAAGGTGCTCTGGCATTACCACAAGGGGACGCCCTACGTGCCGACGCCGCTGCTGCTGGGCGACCGCCTCTACTTCACGAAAGAGAACGAGGCGCTGCTGACGGTCCTCGACACGAAGACCGGCAAGCCGGTGCTTGAGTCGGCGCGTCTGCCCGGCGCGCGGAGCTTCTACGCCTCGCCGGTCGCCGCCGCGGGCCGCGTTTACCTCGTCGATCGCGACGGCACCACGCTGGTGCTGAAGGCGGGCGACAAACTGGAGATCCTGGCGACGAACCGTCTTGACGAACCGATCGACGCCTCGCCGGTCGTCGTTGGGAAACAACTCTTTTTGCGAGGGGAGAAGGCGCTTTATTGCTTTGAGGAGCCGCGCACGAAGTAAGCGGGCTTTGAGGAGCCGCGCACGAAGTAAGCGGGCTTTGAGGAG
>JBBQPD010000293.1:0-7168 GCA_038331535.1 Gemmatales bacterium
CAACTTGGCGGAGGCTTGGCGGAAACGACGATACAGGGCTGCCTTCATCAGTAAATTGAGCGATTCCGAAACCGAGGCCGCGGAGAGTCAGACTTGGTTGGAGTTCGCCGTCAAGTGCGGATACCTGGATAGGGAAGAAGGTCTTCTCCTTTACAAGACCTGCGACGAGGTGATCCGAACGCTTGTCGGCATGATCACTCACCCCGAAACCTGGGTTCTTAACCGAAGCTGAAGCTCACTTATCACCCCATCACCTTGTCACCCCATCACCTTGTCATCCCGTCACCTTGTCACCCCGTCACCTTGTCACCCCGTCACCTTGTCACCCCGTCACCTTGTCACCCTCTCACCTCTCAAATTCTCACTGGACAGGATTTTCGCAACCGTTTAGACTAGAGAAACTGGATGATCTGTAGACTCTAGATGCCCAATCGTATTGTTTTGGAGGTTTGTTTGACGACCGCACTTGTTGCGGAACCCCTCAGCGGTTTCCGCACCTTGTCCCTTTCCCCCGACGTGCAGGCGGCGTTGGAGCGGGTTGGGTATAAGGATCCCACACCGATTCAGTCCGCCTTTATCCCTGAGGCTCTGACCGGCCGCGACGTGATCGGACAGGCCCAGACCGGCACCGGCAAAACTGCCGCCTTTCTGCTCCCCTTCTTCAACGCCTGGCGCGACGACAACGCGCCCGGTCCCCAGGCTTTGGTGATGGCGCCGACGCGCGAGCTGGTGCAGCAGGTGGCCGAGGAAGCGACCCGGCTGGCGCCGAACCCGCGCTGCCGCGCCGTCGCTGTCTACGGCGGCCAGCGCTTCGGCCAGCAGCTCGCCGAGATGCGGCGCGGCATGAACATTATCGTCGGCACCCCCGGCCGTCTCCTCGATCACCTGAGCCGCGGCACGCTGACGCTCGATCACATCCGCTACCTCGTCCTCGACGAAGCGGACCGCATGCTGGACATCGGCTTTCGGCCGGACATCGAAAAAATCCTGCGCCGCTGCCCGAGCAAGCGCCAGACGCTGTTGCTGTCCGCGACGATGCCGCCGCCGGTGATGCGGCTGGTCAACCGCTACATGGTCGAACCGCTCAACATCAACCTGTCGCCGGCCCGCGTCACCGTCGAGAACATTCGTCAGTCGTACATCACCGTGGACGAGGACCGCAAGTTCGAGCTGCTGGTGCGCGTGCTGGAGCGCGAGAACCCGCGGCAGTCCATTATCTTCGTGGAGCGCCGGCGCTGGGCGGAAGACCTGTACCGCATGTTGCGCCTGGAACGCCCGCGCGTGTGCATGATGCACGGCGACCTGCCGCAGCCGATCCGCAACCGCATCATGCAGGGCTTCCGCGACGGCAAGATCGTTCACCTGATCGCGACCGACGTGGTCGGCCGCGGCATCGACGTGCGCAACATCTCGCACATCTTCAACTACGACGTGCCGATCGATCCGGAAGCCTACGTTCACCGTATCGGCCGCACCGGCCGCATCGGCGCCGACGGCCGGGCCATCGCCTTCATCACGCCCGACCAGGGCGAGCAGCTGACCGCCATCGAGACGTTCATCAACAAGCAGATCGAGGAAGACGGCATCGAGGGCTTCGAGGCGTACGCGCCGCGCGTGCGTGTCGAGAAGGCCGCCGGGCCGCGGTCGTCGGCGCCGGTGTTCGGTCGGCGTGTCAAGAAGTACACGAATCGGCTGTAAAGCGAAATCCATTTCTAGAAAAGCCATGTTCAAGACCCCCGGTCTGCCCCCGGGGGTCGGCAGGCGAACTCCTTCCTGCGCCTGATGCCGATACGACTCTTCGTGAAAAAATTCGACCCCCCCCGCACATCTCAATTTCCGCAGGCACCGAATTTGCTGATTGTATGGGAGCTTCTATTCACGAGGCTAGCCGCGAACGCCGAGCGGAAGCGGTCGGTCTCCCTACTTTTCTCGAGGAGTCATGATGGCGACTAGCAATCGATCTCACGTGGTGGGTGTCTTTCACGACCGCGCGAAAGCGCAGGAAGCAGTCCGTGCCCTGCGGGCGGCAGGCTTTCGAGAAGACCAAATCGGCGTCGTAAGTCAAGGCGACGAGAAAATTCACGGCGCTGAGGCCACGATGGGCAGCAACGCGGCCAAGGGTGCAGCCATCGGCGCCGGCACTGTCGGCGGCATCGCGGCCCTGTGGTCGCTGGGCATCACCTTCAGTGTTCTGCCCGTCATCGGGCCGATCCTGGCCGCCGGCCCGATCGCCGCCGCTCTGATTAGCGGCGCCGCCGGGGCCGCTGCCGGTTCATTGGTGGGTGCCCTGGCCGGTCTTGGCCTGCCTGAACACGAAGCCAAGTATTATGAAGGCGAGGTTCACTCCGGTCGTACTCTTGTGACAGTGACCGCCGAGAGTCGCTACGACGAGGTCTGGTCCATTCTCCAGCGCTTCGGCGCTTACAACCACGCGACCGCAAGCACAACTACGGCCAATACCGCTCGTCCGGCGGGTGGCAGTGTTCGCATGGCGGAAGGCGGCGAGAAAATCAAGGTGCATGAGGAGCAGCTGCACGTTAGCAAAACGCCTGTCGCGGCGGGTGAGGTGCGCGTCCACAAGGAAGTTCATACCGAGCATCAGACCATTAACGTGCCGGTGCAGCGGGAAGAAATCGTGATCGAGCGCCACGCCGCTTCCGGGCGGGCCTCGACCTCGGATCTCCGCGAAGGCCAGGAGATTCGCATCCCCGTCAAAGAAGAGAAGGTCCACGTCACCAAGGAAGCCGTCGTCACGGAAGAGGTGTCGGTCGGCAAGCGTAAGGTGACGGATTACGAGCAAGTCTCCGGCAGTGTCCGCAAGGAAGAGGTCAAGGTCGAGCAGACGGGCGACGTCAAGGTCCATGGGGACAAGGGCGACGCCAAGAAGAAGAGCTAGTCATTCTGTCGAAATGATACGTCCGAGAGAGCTTATCACCAAGTTCTCTCGGACGTTCGCATTGATAGGGTCATCTCGGTTGGCAGAGGCGCCCCCAGCGCGAAAAGTCAGTAACGATAAAATTTCGTTCGCCTTCGTTAAACTCTTCGCCGCTGTCAGAACTCTCGCCTTGTGTCTGAACAAAGAAACAACCGTTTAACACTTTTCACGCGAACCTTTCCGCGCCGCGTGCGTCTGTAACCACAGACGCCGGGGTTGCGTCGTTTCCAGTGCGGACTTTTTTTCCAAAGCGGCTGTCACGAAACGCGAACCACCCGGTAGTAGAACGTGTCGCAAGTGATCCATCCCTGAAAGTGAGGCATCCGAGAACCGTTATCTCTCTTACTCCACAGACGGGCCGTGCCACGGTCCGGGTCTATTGAACTCTTCTCTAACGATCGTCGGAGGTTTGCAATGGCCGTCTTCATGCTGGAATCCCTGGTGCTGCGTGGCGTATCCGTCGAGCGCGACGGTACGGCCCTCAATCCGCGCCTGGGTGCCAGCGTCGAAGCGACCGCCTTGCGGACCGCCGGGATCGGCACTTCCCAAGGCCACCCGCTATCCGATCGAGAGGTCGGAGGGGCCGGTCGGTCTCCCAGTGCTGGCGTCCCACGTTATCTCGTCCCTGCGTCACCCATCGGAGCGCCTGCCGCCGGCTTATGTGCCGGCGAACAGGGGACACGCTTCGAAGTGGAGTCGGCCTGGCGAATGCCGGCCGGCACGACGCTTCCGACGACGGCGCGCGGGGCAAGAAATCGGTAAGGCGAGGCGGGAGCATCAGCGACCGGAGTCCTTGTCCGAACCGATTTCACCAGAAAAACCGCAGTTTCACGCCGATCGAGTACGGAGGCGCTTCCGGAGCGGCGCGTCTTCGCCGTCCGTGGTCGGGTTTACTCCCCACCGCGCGGCGAGCCGAAGCCGTCTCTGGAAACCGTCGTTTTCCGGCGTTGCGTTCTGTCGCCGTCACCCGGACCGGGTGCCGCGACGGGGACGATCGTCGCCTGCCGCTTCGTCGGCCGCGCCGATCGTCCCGAAACCGGATCGTGCGGGAGAGGAGGGGATAAGGAGATGAGCGAAGTCTTGCAGTTGGTGTTGCGGGCACGCGAGGGGGACCGGGCGGCGTTCGGCGAGCTGGTCGAGCGCTTCCAGCCGACGGTCTACGCCATCTCGTTGGCCCGCCTGCGTAACCCGGCGGAGGCGCAGGAGCTGGCGCAGGAAGTGTTCCTGCACGCGATGCGGAAGCTGCCGCAGCTGCGCGAGGCCGAGTGCTTCGCCGGCTGGCTGCGCCAGATCACGGTGCGCATGGCGCTGAATCGGCTGACGCGGCGCGGCCCGCTGCTGAAGGTCGAGTCCGAGGTTTTGGAGAACGCTGAGGCGGCGGGCACCGGCCCGCTGGACGCGATCCTGAAGGCGGAGGCCGCGGCCGAGCTGCACGTCGGCTTGGCGCGGCTGAAGCCGACGGACCGGGCGACGCTGGAGGCGTTCTACATCCGCGGCCGGTCGCTCAAGCAGATGAGCCGGGAGTTCGAGACGCCGATCGGCACCATCAAGCGGCGGCTGCACGTCGCCCGCATCCGGCTGAAGAAGCAGCTGGAGCGGACCGGCGCCGGCAAGGCCGTCCGCCGCACCCGCCGGCTGGAGCTGGCGGGGGTGTGATACCTAGTTTAGCCGCGAGCGCTGGTGCCCAGCGCTCGCGGCTAAACGCATTTTGTACCCGAGGCGGTTCGTTAAGGTTTGATGGCCGCGATGGCGGCTGTACGGCGCGGCGGATCGTGGTCGATTTGATCGAGCAGGTCGAGGAACACGGTTGCTTCATTGACCGCATTTTGGGCACTAACTTTCGATGCGAACTCGCGGACAAACGCCATCTCGTAGTCCGCCCGGTTCCGCAAGCGCACCAACCGTTCGAGGCAATACCCGATGTTTTTTAGGTCCGTGTCGGAGGCATAGACGAGTTTGAGGCGGACATCCGCATGGACGGCCCCATGTGGGGCGACAGAAATGCCCCAGCGCAGCAAAGCATCGCGACATTCCAGAATCAGAGCGTAATAGGCCCGTCCCGCGGCCGCACGATAATGCGTTTCGGTCCCCCCGCGCAGCAATTCAAGGGCAAGGTTCAGAAAGTTTCTACCCTTCATGAGACGGCTCGTAACTGGAGATGATGCAGAAATGCCAACGAACGTCGGGTGAGAACGTCGCCACCATCCATTCGCCCAAATTCATATCACTCGGATCGAAGTCGCCTTCGCGGGGAGCCGGTTTCACCGCCCAGATGACGATTCCCGGGTGTAATCCCTCTTCGTAATCCGGTTCCAACGTCACCTCCAGGGCGTGCAGGTCAGGTACCGTTTGGCGAACGCGCTCGAGCATCTGCTCGAACTCACGCCGCATCCCCAGGTTTTCGATGCGGGCGTCGGCTTCGGACATGACGGTCAGCGAAATCGTCGTGGTTGTCATGAAACGAACTCCCGAACGGCATAGCGCCGAAACGACCATACCGCGGCGCACGCAAGCACAATATCATACCCGCGCGAACGTGTCGCGGGCGCTTCACAGATGGCGTGTCCCTCCCGCTATGGGCGGAGGCATCCGTGCCTCATTTCTGGCAGGTCGATTCATTTCATCGTTTCATCGAACGATTGACCGGAACCCCCTATTTCCCTGACAATGCGAGCTGCACGCCTTCGACCGGCACAGGAAAAAGGCTGTGTGGAATGAAACGTATCCTTCCCGACCGATCCCGCTGCCCAAATTGCAGGCAGTTGCGGAACGCAAACCGTCCGCCGTCTCCACTCTGAATCGAGCGAAGACGTCGGCCGCGCATCGCCGTCACGAGAAAATAGTTCATACCAACAAGCGACCTGTTGCCATCCCCCATGCCGTATGGTCCAATAAGGCGGAGCGGCGTGGACGCATCTGACCGCCGCACACATATCCACACAGGAGGGATCCGGCAATGGATAACAGCATGGTGGTTGCCCTGTCCCGCACCACTGCCGACGGCCGCACACTCTTCGGCCACAACAGCGTCCGGCCTGTCGGCGAGGCGCAGTCGCTGCTGCGCGAGCCGGGCCGCCCTTTCACCCTCGGGGAGACTGTCACGGCCGGCCGCGTTACTCTGCCGCAAGAGCGCCGGAGTTTCACCGTCCTGGGTAACCGCTCCGCCGGCGCGTGGGGTTATCAGCACGGCGTCAACGAACACGGCGTCGCCGCCGGCACGGCCGCCCGGTTCAGCCGCGTCGGCTGCGCTCGCCCCGGCTTCAGTGGGCCGGACCTCGTTCGCCTGGTGCTCGAACGCGCCTCCACGGCGCTCCACGGCGTGGACGTGGCGACCGACCTGATTGCCCGGCATGGACAGGGGAATTACCCCGGCGGCGACGAAGCGGACAGCTCTCTCCTGATTGCCGACGCGCGGGAGGCGTACCTCGTCGCCGCTACCGGGCCGCACTGGGCCGTGCAGGAAGTCGCCGCCGTCCGTGCAGTGACAAACGTCTGTCAGTTGCGCCAGGATTGGGACCGCATCTCTCCCGGTCTGGCCGACCTGGTGCTGCACAACGGCTGGTGGCCGGAAGACGGTAGCAAGATCGACTTCGAGTGTACCGTGAGCGCGAACGGGGGGCCGTCAACCGCCGGGTTGCGCCGCTGGGGACACGCCACCTTGTTGCTGGAGGAACAGATCGGCCACATCGATGGCCATTTCCTGCGGCGGCTGCTGGCCGACCACTACGAAGGCTGCTTCGACGAGGCCGACCCGATCGACCCGCACGATGGCGACAACACGCTCTGTCGCCATGCCGTGGGCGCGGACGGACCCGAAGTCGCCGTCAGCATGATCGCCGATCTCGGCGGTGAGAGTCGGGCGCCGCTGGCCTGGTGGGCGTTCGGCCCGCCCTGTCAGAGTGTCTATTTCCCGGTTGTCTTTGAAGGCGAGTTGCCCGACGAGTTCTCTAGCGAGGGGTCGGGCGCCATCGACAGCGTCTGGCGGCGGCTGCTGCGGCTGACGCGCGAGGTGGCCCGCGCTCCCGGCCGCCGGCAGGTGGTGTGCGCGGCGATGAGCGCGCTCCAGGCTCGTTTCGATCGGGCGACTGCTGAATATCTCGACACAGCCGGTGCCCGTGGCGACCCGGACGAAGTGCAGCGCCGGGCGACGGCGTTTATGCAGCACAACCTCGAGCATTTCGAGGAAACCTGGCTGACGCTGATGGAAGGCTCGCGCGCCGACCAGGGGTTGGC
>JBBQPD010000294.1:0-7108 GCA_038331535.1 Gemmatales bacterium
CCTACGCCTGCAACTCCCCCGACCACCCCCTCTCCCGTCGTGGCTTCCTCGCCGCCGGCTCGGGGCTGCTCGGCCTCCACGCATTGACGCAACCCGTCGCGGCGGAGGCGCTGACGCGGGCCGACAAGCGCGTCCTCATGATCTGGCTCGCGGGCGGCGTCAGCCAACTCGAGACCTGGGATCCCAAGCCCGGCACCAACACCGGCGGCCCCTTCCAGACCATCGGGACCAGGGTGCCCGGCGTCCACCTCTGCGAGTTGTTGCCCCACACCGCCGCGCTGATGCCCCATCTCGCCCTCGTGCGCGGCGTCAACACCGCCGAGGACGAGCACGGCCGCGGGGCCGTCATCATGCACACCGGCCGCCGCACCGAGCCGGGCATCACCTACCCGCACCTCGGCTCCGTCTGCGCCAAGCTGCTCGGCAGCGACGACAACCCGTTGCCCGGCTACATCCACGTCACGCCGCGCGGCAACGGCGGCGTCGGCATGGACTCCGCTTTCCTCGGCTCGCGCTATTCCTCGATCGCCCTGAGCGACGGCCAGGCGCCCGCCAACCTCGTCCGCCCCGCCGACCTGTCCGCCGCCGCCGACAAGCTGCGCCAGGACTTCCGCGTCAAGGCGAACGAGCGCTTCATGCAGAAGCGGCGCACCGCCGAGACGGAGGCGTACACGTCGTCCTACGACCAGGCCGCCCGGCTGATGGCCAAGCGCGACCTGTTCAACGTCGAAAAGGAAGACCCGCGCGTCGCCGATCGCTACGGCAGGCACGACTTCGGCCGGCACTGCCTGATGGCCCGCCGGCTCCTCGAAGGCGGCGCCACCTTCGTCAAGGTGTCGCACACCAACTACGATACCCACCACGAAAACTTCGACTTCCACATCGAACAGCTCGGCGAGTTCGATCGGCCATTCGCCACGCTACTGGACGATCTGGCGGAGCGCGGCCTGCTCGACTCGACGCTGGTGGTGGTGATGAGCGAGATGGGCCGAACGCCGACGATCAACCGCAACTTGGGGCGCGATCACTGGTCGCGGGCCTGGTCGGTGGCGCTGGGCGGCTGCGGCGTCAAGGGCGGCGCCGTCGTCGGCAAGACCAACGCCAACGGCACCGCTGTCGTGGACCGCGAGGTCAACGGCGGCCACCTGTTCCACACCTACCTGAAGGCGCTCGGCTTCGACTCGCGCAAGAACTTCTACATCGACGAGCGGCCGATCGCGATCGCCGACCCCAAGGCGGCGCCGATCGATGAGATTTTGGGGTGATTGGACAGCAAGGTGAACAGAAAGGAATCAATGGGGGCGCAGTTCAATAATACCGTTCAGGAGCTTCCATGCCCACGATTGCTTTGGCAATCCCAAAGAAGGCCGTAGCGGACTTTTGCCGGCGCTGGGACATCTCCGAGTTAGCTCTGTTCGGATCGGTGCTTCGCTCGGATTTTCGTCCCGATAGCGACGTGGATGTTCTTGTCTCCTTCGGCCCCGATGCACACTGGACGCTCCTGGATTGCGTACGCATGGAGCAGGAATTGGCTGGCATCTTCGGCCGGACCGTGGACCTCGTCAGTCGGCGGGCCGTCGAACAGAGTTCCAATCCCATTCGCCGCAGGCAAATTCTGGAATCCGCGGAGCCTCTCGATGTCGCGCGATGATGCCACCTTGATGGACCTCGCTCGCGCCGTCCGCCTGTCTCGGGATTTCGTTCAGGGCATGGATCAATCGGCGTTCCTGGCCGATCTCAAAACTCAGTCCGCGGTCCTGCATCAACTGCTGATTCTCGGCGAGGCAGCCAAGCGACTCTCTCCGGCTTTTCGCAACGCCCATGAGCAGATTCCCTGGAATCTTGTGACGGGCATGCGCGACAAGCTGATCCATCATTACGAAGCCGTGGATCTCACGGTGGTTTGGGAGACGATCCAGAAAGACCTCCCTATTTTGCTTTCGTTCGTTTCACCGCTGTTACCCCCGGATACAGACAGAGGGTGACTCGCAGAGGAATACTCCTCATTTCTCACAGACAATAGAATACTCCTTTCTTACGTCACAATCACCGCATCGCGCGCATCGTAAGCCTCCGTCGGCCGGCCCAGCGCCTCGATCTGGTTCACGCACTTGCCGCACAACGGAATGAACAGCACTTGGTCCGCTTTCAAGTCGATGAGATCGTACAACCGGCTCTTCAGCCGCACCACATCGGTCGCGGACAGGCGACATAAAAAGACCGAGAACTGTTTGCGAACGCCGTAATCCTCGCACGTCAGCGCGACCTTACGCAGACGTTTCGGATTGCTGATGTCGTAGGAGACGATGTAGCTCTCCATGTTCGTCTCACATTCGGCCGTCGTGCGGCGTTTTCCACGGCAAGTCGTGGGCTATCTGAATCAGCGCACCGTGAAGCCCGTGTAGCGCGGCACGTCGCCGCGCACATAGGCCGCCAACAACCGGGCCTGCACCTCCAGCATGCGCGAGTACGACATCTTGTAGCCGAATAGCGGGTGCGTCACCACGGTCGACTTGCGCTGCTCGTAGGCGACGAAGAACTTCTTGCGACCCGCGTCCGTCAGCTGGCAGGCTTCACGCCACGTCAGGAAGTCCGCCGGATCGACCACGCGATTGTTGATGAGCGTCAGCACCACGCTGTCGGCGATGATCGAGCGGAACTCCTCCATCAAGTCGAGGGCCAGCGATGGCCTACCGTAGCGGCCCTGATGGTAGAAGCCGCAGTACGGGTCGAAGCCGACGATGCACAACGCCGTGAAACAGTCCTTCGCCAGCAACGCGTAGGCGAACGATAACAGGGCGTTCACCGGGTCGCGCGGCGGCCGGCGATTGCGGGTGCGAAAGTCGAATCCTTCGCCCGGCGGCCGCGCCTTCAGGAAGCGATTGAACTCGCCGAAGAACAGCGACGCCCCCTGGCCCTCCAGGCCCAGCAGCGATTCGATCTCCGTCGCCCGCTCCAGCCGCGTCAGCAGCTCTGCCAGGTCGCGTGCCGCCGGCTCGTCGCTGCCGCGTATCGGGTCCGCGCCCTCCTCTTCGGTGCGCGAACGCAGCGAGCGCATCAGCAGCGCTCGCTGGTTCGTCAGCTTCGCCCGCACGACTTCTTTCGACAACAGCAGCGCCTCGGCCGGGTCGGCAAACCGGCGATACTGCTCGCGGCGCAGCATCACGTTTTTGTGCGGCGCCGGCTCCAGCGCGGCGACGAAACGGCCGTAACCCGTCAGGTAGACGACCGGGATTTCGTTCGCGGTCAGGCACTCCAGCGCCTGCGTCGAGACCTGCACATTACCGAACACGACCACCTGGCGGACCAGCGCCAGCGGGATACGATTCAGCTCGGCCCCGTCCTTACGAACGACCAGGTGATCGCTGCGTTTACCGACGTGGGAGCCAGGTTCCTGGAGGTAAAGCACGGCGCCGTCGTCGGACTGCGGCAGGACGCGCGTCAGGCCGGGCGGGACGGGACTGTCGGCGGGCAGACGGGCGCGGCCGATCTGGTAGAGCGTTTCCTCCGGCTGGCAGACTGTGACCAGCGAGCAGCCGGGACAGCGGTGGCGCAGCTCGGCCGGCAGCGGCTCCGGCGGCGCCGGTCGGGCCGACAGCTCGCGGATCGACTGGATCGCGGCCAGCGTCTTCTCGCGCAGCGCGGCGTCGAGCGGCACGTCGATGCGCTCGCGGGCGCCGATGTAGTAGAGCACGCCGCGCGGCACCGGAACGCCCAGTTCCTCTTCCAGCAGCAATCCCTGGGCGCACAACTGCACGGCGTCGTTGTCCCAGACGCTCGGCAGTCCCGCCTCGTCGCGCGGGCCGCTGCCGCGCTTGTACTCCACGGGATACGTCGCGCCGTCTTTTGCTTCGATGAGATCGAGCTTCGCGGTAATGCCGAGCTTTTCCGAGCTGAGGGCAACGCTGCGCGTGTGCAGCACGTCGCCGTCCTTGCGCGTGCGGTTGGCGAGGGCGGGATCGTCGATACGGCGATGTTGAAACAGGCCGTCTTCGACGTGCTCGTTCGTCGGCATGACCGCCTCGACGTATTCGAGGTAGTAAAGGCGTTGACAATACGTGACCTGGTTCAGTGCGCGCACCGGGATCAGGTCCAGCGCGATGGTCGCTGACATGGGAAGGACTCCTGTGGGATTCGCTAGCCGCAAGCGGCGAAGGGTCAGTCCACCAGCCGCAGCTTGCACGGTGTCGGGTCGATCGACACCAGCAATGGCCGCGTCAGGTGCGGGAACGAGACGATGGCCTGGCCGGGAGCGAGGCCGGACAGGCGGCTCCATAGACCGGCATCGATTCCACTGACTGTCTTGCGCAAGGTCTCCACGACTTGCGCGTCGGTGATCTTGTGCAGCACATAGCTGTTGACGAGGCCGAAAAGCTGCCGCGGCAGGTGTTGCGGCAGTTGGGTGACGAAGGTCAGGCCAATCCAGCGTTTCCGGCCGCGCTTGGCGATACGGGCGACCTGCTCGAACAACGTGTTCATCTTGTCGATCCGCTCGGCGCTCAGGAACTCGTGGGCCTCCTCGATGATGACCAGCACGCGCGCGGGCGGCGGCGCTTCTGCTCCCTTGGCCTTCGCCTTTTCGTGGGCCAGGCAAACCTCATCCTGGACGTCCTGTACGCCATGCAGCAGGTCGGCGATGACCAGATTGCTCAGTTCCGACGCCCCCGAGTCGGACAGATCGACGATCGAGACGTGGCCGGGTTGAAGCATTCGCCGGTAATCGAGCGGCTTTTCGCCGTCGCCCTCGTTGTAAAAGACTTTCAGCCGGTGGAAACGGCCAAGCTTGCCCAACAAGGATTTCCAGGAGATCACGTTGCCCGGAACGTTCATCGCGTGCAGCCGCGTTTGCAGCGCCTTCATGCCCGCTGGCGACTTGAACACGTCGTTGTGCGGAGTAAACGTGGTCGGCGCGTCGTCGTCCTCGTCCCGTTTGTTCCGCCCTTCCCTCGGGGGCCGGTCTGCTTTCGCCAGGCAAGCGCCGGCCACGTCGATGAGCAGCGACAGCGTCATCCGCGGGTAACCGCGCTCGAACTCGTCCAGCTCCATCGCCAGCCGTTCTTGCTCGGCATTCTTCTTCGCCGGGAAGATGCCAAGCTCACGCATCACCTCCTTGGTGATGTCATAGGCCGCCAGGAAGCGCTGTTGCTGCGCTTCGCTCAGGCCGAGAATCTCCATCGCCGCGTAAGGCGACAACCGGGCGAACTGCAGCGAGAACGGTCGCAGATTCGGGTGGGTTGGGTGCGTCGTGTCGCGGCCGACGAGATGGTAGAGGGTCGTCCGCTCCGCGGGGATACCGCCTGGAGACAGGCCGCGCTCGGTCAGGGCCGCGAGCATTTTCGGGTCGTCGGTCGGCTCGTGCAAGTGGGTATACTCGCCCTCCACGTCGAGCAAAATGACGGCCATGTTTGCCTCCTGCGCCTGCTGCATGAGCCGAGCCACCGTCGTCGATTTGCCGCCGCCCGTCGTACCGAGAATGGCAGTGTGGCGTGGCAGCACCGATTTATCTTCCGAGGGGATGCCGACGGCGAGGTTGCGATGACCGACGACCAGGCCGAGGCGGATGTCGCCGTTCGCCTTCAACACCTTGGCGGCGTCCTCCTCGGAGAGTACGAACACCGGACTGTTCGGCAACGGCCGCAGGCGCGGCGGCGTCAACGTGCCGTCCGGCAGCTCCTCGCCGAGGATCATCACCTGGACCCGACCGTGATAGGGCGGCAGATAGACGCCCCCTTGCGTGGTCACAGTCACCAGCAGGTGCGAGTCGGCCCGCAGACTGTCCGGCTCCGCGAACGGCCCCGCGGTAACGATGGCGAGATAGGTCCGGTCATCACCACCGCGGCGACTTTTGATCCGCACCAACGATTGCGACGGCGCCAACTGCGCCGCGTTTTTCGGCAGCAAGACGGTCACGGAGTTGTCCTCGCTCCCACGTTGGTCGAACATCGTCGCGCCGATGGAACCTGCCAGCGCCGGATCGGGCGGCTGCTCTCCGCCCGCCTGAGCGATGTCGCTTTCCAGGCGCTCCAACAGGTCAGCCGGCGGCCGGCCGAACATTTCGCCGACTTCCTCGTTCGTATCCAGCATTGCGGCACCCTGTACTTCCGGAATGACGGCCATGATCGGCCTCCCTCGGTTAATTCCCAGGATTCACCACAAAGGCACAAAGGACACAAAGGAAAACAATGCCTAGAAATTGAAAGAGGCAGGTCTAACAGGATGTCCGTTAGCTGACCGAGGACCAACTGTATCTTCCTCTTTCGGTTTTCCTTTGTGTCCTTTGTGCCTTTGTGGTGAATAATTCCGGTTAATGATCGCGTGTCGCCCGTTCACTGAAGTAGCGCCACGGTTCACCCGCGCTGGCGTAGGCGGCCTCGGTCAGACTTTGCAACGCGCCCCCGAAGACGGCGCCGCAGACGTGATGGGCCAGGTCCAGCAGCAAGGGCGAGCCGCGATGTTCTTGCAACGCGCTGTCGGCCAGCACGATATGGGCGGCAAGCGCGGCGTGGTCTTCGTGTGCGTAGAAGACCTGGGCCGGCGCCAGCTTGCTCGCCCGAAAGACGCCGATGACCACTTTGGAAGCGACCCGCTCCAGGAAGCGCGGAATCCACTTGCGGGCCAGCAGCGGCTCGCCGTCCCAGTCCGCTTCCCGCGCGACGCCGACCGTGAACCGGTCCTGATGCAGCCAATTTTCGAGCCGCTCCCGCAGCGTACCGACGATGGCGTACTGCATCGGTCCCAGGGCGTTGCCAATCGACAGCAGCAGCCGTTCGCGCGGCTCGCTGGAGACGAACACGAACTTCTGTTGCTTCTCGATCAGCTCGCGGAGAATCCGCAGCGACGCCACCATCAGCTCGAAACACCCCGCTCCGGTGAGCAGTTCGTAGGGGATAGGGTTGCCGTGGCCCATCTTCCAGACGGCCCGCGAGCGCACCAGAACGGCGCGCTCCCCATAGGACATCAACGCCCGCTGGCCCAGCTCACCGAGTGCGTCCTGGGCCGTCGCTCGATTCAGCGCCCCACGTTGAGAACGGCGCCGAAGCATCTCCTCCAGCTCATCCGGGTCGCTGCCTTTCTGCCGCAAATCCTTGCGGAACATGCGCTGGCTCCA
>JBBQPD010000295.1:0-7101 GCA_038331535.1 Gemmatales bacterium
GGGTCCGCGGCTCCATATATAGATTCGTCGGCGGAGACGGATTATTGGAAGATCGCAGCTGGACGCGCGTGATTTCCGCTTGCGGCTTAAACGTTATCGGTGAGGTGCGACTCCCGAAGTAGGCAGCGCAGGTGTTGCGACCTGAAGGATCGCTTCCGTCAGCCCAGGCCGATGGGCTGGAAGCCCGCTCCGCGTTGACGCGACTCGACCGAGACGCTATGAGCCTCCTTGTCGCCCGGACAGGGATTCGTCCAGGAGGTTCCCCCGTCATGTTCCTTTCGCACGTCCTCCTCGTTTGCCTGGCTTTGCCCCCGGTGTCGGCGCCGGCGGACGCGAGCGTGTACACCGTGCAGCACCGCGCTTTCCGCGTGCCCGTGCAGATCGAGAGTCGGCGCACCGAGATCGAACAGATCGTACTGTTCGTTTCGACCGACCAGGGCAAGTCGTGGAAGGAGGCCGGCGCCATCGGTCCCGACGAGGATTCGTTCCGCTACGTCGCCCCCGCCGACGGTTCCTACTGGTTCGCCGTGCAGATTGCCCTGAAGAACAAGACGAAGGAGCCGGCCGAGACGGGGCTGTTTGAACCGGCCCTGAAGGTCGCTGTCGAGACACCGAAGAAGCCGGAGTGGCAGCCGCCGCTCGCCGAACTCGACGAAGAAGTGAAGCAGCTGCGCTCGGAAGTGAAACGGCTCAAGGATCGCATCGGCGTCCTGGAGCGGCTTATCAAGGACAAGCCGTAAGGCGAAGCGAGGGAGCGCCGGGAAAAAACCCGTCGCGGCTACTCAGCCTGAGCTACAATTCGGCATGTTGCCTACCGAACCGACGTCCGACGCCGCGCGCGCTCCGAGCGATCTGCTCGAAAGCGCTAACTCGAAGCTGGCGTTTGAAGAAGCCGGCACGCACCCCTCGGCCGGACGAATCCCGCTCACCTTCTTGCTCCTTGTCGGTGTCGCCGCCTTCCTCATCCGACTGGGTGCGGTCCTGGCGATGCGCGAGATCGACGGCGGTCCGCAAGGGGCGCCCTCGAACGACGACGTCGCCTTCAACAACCTCGCAGAACACGTCGCGCGTGGCGACGGCTATGTCGGCAACGGCGGCAACCCCACGGCGTTCCGAGCGCCGGGATACCCCTTTTTCCTCGCCGGCGTTTACGTCGCGACTGCTGGACCGCACTACCCGCTGGCGTACCTGACGTTCTGCCTCCTCGGCGCACTCGCCTGCATTCTCACGTACTTTCTGGCCCGCGAGCTGGTCTCGGAACCTTGCGCTCGGACTGCGGCGATCCTGCACGCGGTCTACCTGGGTCACATCTATTTCGCCACGCTCTTCCTCTCGGAGAACCTCTACGTTCCCTTGCAAACGCTCGGCATCTGGCTGTTCGTTCGCTATCTCAAGTGCGCGAACGTCGGGAACTTACTCGCTTCTGGGGCGGTGCTGGGGTTCGCCACGTTGACGCGGCCATTTGCGCTTCTGCTCCTGCCGATCTTCTTGCTGGTTCTCGCGGCGGACCGCCGCCGTCGTTCCGTGTTCGTGCCGGCAGTCGCCCTGACGGCCGTCTTCCTCGCTTTCGTGTTGCCGTGGACGTTGAGGAATTATTGGGCTTTCGGGCGCCCGGTGCTGGTCGCCACCAACGGCGGTTCGACGTTCTACGGCGGCAACAACGACCGCGTCATCACCGAGCCGCGCTACTTCGGCTACTGGCTGCCGACGACCGAATTGCCGCACCGCGACCTCATCGACGCCACGCCGGACGAAGTCGCCCACGACAAGATGGAGTGGAAACTGGGAATCGACTGGGTGCGGGCGAATCCCGGAAAGGCGGCCCTTCTCGTCCCACTGAAAATCGGCCGCATGGCCATCGGCCTGCCGGATTTCGACGCCGGCAAATGGTATTATGCCCTGCGTATCATCGGCTATGTGCCGTTCTTCTTCCTGTTTCTGATTGGCGCGGTTCGTCTCTTCCGTGATCGTTGTGCCTGGTCTCTCCCCTGGCTGGCGGTTCATGCGGCGCTGGTTGCGACGCTGGTGACAACGGTCATCTTCTGGGGGTCGCCGCGCTTTCGCGATGCCAACGTCGGACTACTGATGATCTTTGCCGCGCTGGCGTTTCACAAAATGCCGGCTGCCAGCGGGAGACGTTGTTGACAGCCGCATTGCTTTACTCCGCCGAGTTTTTGGCCGTCGCCACCCTGGCGGTGTTGCTCGTGCGCCGCGGGGTGCGCTCGTGGTGGTGCTGGTTCGTGGGCGGTTTTGGCCTTCTGGCGTTCGTCGTGACCCTCGCCCTCCATGAACCGGCGGGGCAGGATGTGCGCTCGTTCTGGGAAGCCGGCACCGCGGTTTGGCGAGGCGAGGATCCTTATGCCGACCCGCACTTGCTCAACCCGCCGGTCGTTCTGCCGCTGTACGCGGTCATGGCCTTGCTGCCGTTCGCCACCCTTCTTGCGGCGTGGACGGTGTTCAACGCGACGGCCACGGTCCTGCTCGTCTGGCTGGGACAACGGGCACTCTCGGCGCAAGGCGACGACTCGTCGTGGCGCCTACCGCCTGCAACTCTCGTCGTTCTGACGGCGGCGGTCATCCTGTCTTTTTCAAGCCGCTATGGCCTGGCGCTCGGCCAACTGGCGGTGTTGACGACGCTCTTTCTCTTTGCGGCCCTGGACGCGCGCGGGCGCGGCCGGCCGATTCTGGCGGGAGTGTGGCTCGCGCTGGCGGCCATCAAGACCGCGACGATGCTGCCGTTCCTGCTCCTGTTTCACCGCAAGGCCGATCGCTTGTCGTGGGTCGCGATGATGGTCGCGGGAGTGGGGCTAACGTTGCTGACAACTTCGCCACGGGATTTGCCGACTCGCTGCCGGGAGTGCCTCCGCAACATCGAACGCTTCGGGGCTGCCGGGGGCTACAACGACTACGCCTACTCCAACGCCAGCAGCGCGGAAATCCTGGCGATCGACCACGCCTTGTATCGCGTGGGGCTGCGCGATCGGACGGCGCTCCGCTGGGGACAGCTGGTCGTGCTGGGCCTCGTCGGAGTCTGGCTGGCGCGCCGGGTACTGACCAGCGAACGGGACAAGCCCGCGGCAGCTACCGCGCTGGTCGCCCTGTTCGCGGCTTTGTTTCTCTACCACCGGGTTTACGATCTGGTGGTGCTCGTCTTGCCGCTGCTCTATGCGACGGGCCGAAGTGTGCGCATCCAGGGTACGGCCAGAATCCTGTACGGCGCCTGTGTCGCCGCCGTGCTTGGGGCGCTGTATCTGCGCGTCGGCATGCTGCGCGAGTTGTCGGCCGCGGTTCCGGAGAGTCCCGGCCTCGGCTGGCGTTTCATCGAGGTCGTCGTGCTGCCCTACGGCGACTGGTGCCTTCTTGTCGGTCTGTGCTGCCTGGCGGCGGCGGAGAAACGAACGAGCCGCGACCGTCAGGAAGCGCGGGCTCCAGCGCTCCCTGACGGTCGCGGCTCGTAACTCGTAGAAACTTCACCGCTTCGTCGTCGCACTCGGGTCCACTTCGGTCTCGCGCAGGAACTGCGCCGCCTGCTCCGGCGGCACCGGGTTGATGTAGAACCCGGTGCCCCACTCGAAGCCGGCCACGCGCGTCAGCCGAGGAATAATCTCCATGTGCCAGTGGTAATGGGGCAGGTTCTGCGTGTCGAACGGCGCCGTGTGGATGATGTAGTTGTACGCCGGCCGCTCCAACGCCTTCTCCAGCTTCAGCAAGATCGTTTTCAGCACCAGGCTCAGCTCGTCCACTTCGTTCTTCTGGATGTTCTCGTAGTGGCTGTTGTGGTTTTTGGGCAACACCCATGTCTCGAAGGGGAATCGGCTGGCGTACGGGCAGAAGCTGATGAAGTTCGGCGTGTCCAGCACCACGCGCTTGTCGGTCCCGATCTCCTGGTGGATCATGTCGCAAAAGATGCAGCGGCCGCGGTAACCGAAGAACTCCATCGCGCCGTTCATCTCCTCGAGCACGCTGATTGGCACGATCGGCGTTACGATCAGCTGCGAGTGCGAATGTTCGAGCGAGGCGCCCGCTGCCGCCCCGACGTTCTTGAACAACATACCGTAGACCAGGCGCGGATCCTTTTTGAGATCGACGAGCCGATCGCGGTACACCCACAGGATTTCGCGGATGTTGTCCTCGCTGAGGTTGGCCATGCTCACTTCGTGAAACGGGCATTCGAGGATGACTTCGTGAGCGCCGATGCCGTTCATCTTGTCGTAAATGCCGTCGCCGCGCTTTTGCAGCTCGCCCTCGATTTGCAGGGCGGGGAACTTGTTGGGCACGACACGCACGCGCCACCCTGGCTCGTCGGGCTTGGTGTTGCGCTCGCGATAGGCGAGGATTTCGTGCGGCGTGTAGACCTCGTTGCCGGAGCAGAAGGGGCAGATGGCGGCGGCGGGCAGCGGATCAACCTTGGGCGCCACGGGCCGCTTGGCGCGGTCGGTGGCGATGATGACCCAGCGGCCGACGATGGGGTCTTTTCGCAATTCCGGCATCGGCAAACTCCGCAGAGACGAGGCGAAGCCGCGCAGCGTGCGGTCGTTTTCTTCGCCGGGATCGGTCACGGCAACCTCGAATGCAGAAGTCAGAATGCAGAAGTCAGAAATAAAAGGCGCGAAGCTCAGATTTTCATTCTGACTTCTGCATTCTGACTTCTGCATTTCCCTCACACGTCCCACATGATCTGCTCGAACTCCGGCGACGGCCGCGACACATTGATCGCGCCCTCGCGCGGCGCCCGGTCTACCCCCTGGCCGCCGCGCATCAACTCGACGGCGAACTGCACCGGCGCGTCAACCGCCACACCGAGGGCGTCGAACGGCACGGCCAATTCCGCGATGTTGTCGATGCCGACTTCCAGTCCGGCGACCGCGCTCCGGCTTCCGTCGGATCGCAGCAACTCGACTCGCTGGTCGGCACGGCCGGGCTGATGGACGACGACCTCGAATCCGCTCGGCTCGGAGAAGACGACGCGCAGGGCGTCGTAGTCGTCCAGGACGGCACGCGCCGGGGCAGTGAAGTCGATGCGGAGCAGCAGCCGCTTCAGGTCGAAGCCGAAGAACAGTTCGCTCAGCGGCCCTGCCTCGGCCATCGCCATCGTGCCGCGCTCGTTCTGACAGGCGTAACGGCCCGCGGCGACCCACTCGAAGAAAGTGTAGTGCCCGTCGATGCGAACATCCAAAAAGGCGCGCGGCAGACTGTGAATGGCCCGGTGGACGTTGCGCTTGATCGGCCGGCTCAGTTCCGACGGCGGCACCTCGCCCAGCAGGCTGTAGACATTTTGCAGGTGCTTGCGGAACAGGTAGTCGAACAGCGCGTCCTGGGCGCTGGAGTGGTCGTCGCCGTACCACCAAAACCAGTCGCTGCCCTCGGCGATGTAGAGTTCTTCCCAGGCGCGTTCCGTCGCTTGCGGCTTAGCGGGAGGGTCCGCTAAGCCGCAAGCGGCGGTCGTCCTCACCAAAAACTCGCGCGCCTGGTGCAAGGCGTCCCACGCCGTGTTGTCCTCCTCGTGCCCGATCCAGATGGCGAAGTTGTGGCTGATCCAGCTGCCCGCGAACAGGCGCGGCAGCGTCTCGCGCGGCGGGTGCTGCTTCAAATGATCGCCGACGCGGACGGGCCGGATGCCGGGCGTGCGCGTGCAGCGGTCATAGAGGGCGCGCAGGAACGCCACGCCGCCGCCGGGATAATGCTCCCAGCAATTCTCGCCGTCGAGGATCACGTTTACCAGGGCCGGTTCGTCGGAGTGGACTGCCTGGCCGATGCCGTGCAGACTGGCAACGAAGCTGTCGGCGGCCGCGTTTGGGTCGCTGCGCTGATAATGGAAGCCGATCAGGTCGCTCAGGGCGTGGTCGCGGAACACGATGCCCAGCTTGGCGTCGCCTTCGCGCACGGAATACGGCCGGTACAGCTTCGCGGGATCGCGCACGTGCCCTTTGCCGTCGCGGCTGACGGCGCCGTGCAGCGAGGCGTTGAGCACCTCCTCGTCGGTGGCGATCCACTCGATGCCGTGCCTGGCCAGCAACGGCAGCATCGCCTGGCAGACGGACCCTTCCGCCGGCCACATGCCGCGCGGCGGCGTTCCGAACGTGCGCGTGTGGAACTCGACGGCCCGGCGGACGTGCAGCTCGGCGTCCTCCAAATAGCCACCGGTGTAGCGCGGCAGCTTCACGTCGGGCATCGCCTCGCGGGCCAGCTTCTTGTCGAAGAGCAGCGGCAGGATCGGGTGATAGAACGGCGTCGTCGTCAGCTCGACCTGGCCGCTGTCCGCCAGTTGCTTGTGCAGCGGCACGACCTGGCGCAGGATTTCCAGGTGCTTATCGAGCAGGGCGGTCTTGTCCTCCTCGGTGAACGAGCGGCCCTGGTCGCGCAGCCCGCGCAGCATGTCGTCGCGCTCGACGAGCAGGGGGTGGACCCAGGCGAGGTTGAACCAGACTTGCAGGTCGCGCAGATCGCGCTCGCGAAAGCGGCGCAGGCTCTCCAGCGCGGTGTTCCGGCCGAGGCCGCGCAGCTGGTACAGCTCGGCGTAGCGCGGAAAGGGCAGGATCATGTACTCCGCGTTCGCCATGAAGAAGTGATCGAGCAAAAAGAGGGCATCGCTTTCCGTCAAGGACGCGGCCGGCACGCGCGACACATCGAGGAAGCGGTCGCTGGCGCCGCGCTCGGTGTACGCCTGCAACTGAAGCAGCAGGCTGGGCACGAGGTTGATCGTGCAGCGCATCTCGGGGACTTCGAGCAGATGCAGGGCCATGCCGGCGTAGTCTTTGACGCCGTGCAGGCGCACCCAGGGCATGGGGTTCTCGCCGGCCACGTCGTCTGGGTAGTAAGGCTGGTGTTGGTGCCAGAGGAAGGCTAAGCGGACTTCGGCCATCCCGGAACTCCGTCGTTGCGTTTTTCGTTTAGCCGCGAGCGCTGGAATAATCGAGCGCTCGCGGGACGCTCGCGGCTAAACGCAACGGGGGGCAGCGGGACGCCAGGTATCCTGGCGCTAGCCTAGGTCGCGGGGGGTATTCCGGCAATCCGCGCTGTTGCTCACGCGCCGCGGCCCGCGGGGGGCGGGGGGGAAGGGCCCCGACGGGCGCGGCGCGGGAAAAATGGGGGCCCCACCAG
>JBBQPD010000296.1:0-7081 GCA_038331535.1 Gemmatales bacterium
GGGCGGTCTCCCGGGGTGTGGGGGGGGGGGGGGGGGCGGCGGGGGGGGTTGGTGTTGTCAACCCCCACCAGGTTATCCCGCCCCCCCCCCCCAGGCCCCACGTCGCACCAGTTTGGTTGCCCGCCGCTGAGCCTCCCGATATGCTGGGGTGAGACGATAATCCACGTTCTCACCGAGACACAACCGATGACGCGCATCCTCTGCCTCGCGCTGACGCTGGCTGGCGTCGCTGCTGCCGCTACGACTCCCATTGCACATCGCACATCGCACTTCGCACGACGCACGATTCCTGTTCGGGCCGCCGACGAAAAAGACGCCCTCATCGGCACCTGGACCGTCGTCAAGGCCGAGGAAGACGGCAAGATGACGACCGAAATTCTCAAAGCCAAGTTTACCTTCAAGGACGGCGACAAGCTCTTCATCAAAATGCCGAGCGAGCCCAAGCCACTCGAAGTCGCCTTCAAGCTCGACGCCGCCAAGAAGCCGAAGCAGATCGATTTCACACGCCTCGAAGATGGCCGCGCGGAGACAGCGCTTGGCATCTACGAGATCGACGGCGACAAGCTGAAACTATGCGCCGCCGAGCCGGAGCTGAAAGAACGTCCGACCGAGTTCAAATCGAAGAGTCGCAAGGTCACGGTCCTCGAACTGACGCGCGATAAGCCGTGAAACATTGTTTAAGGTAAACGGGATGACTGCTGGAGGGAACTTCGATGACTGCGAGCGCGCGAAAGATTCTAGCCGAGTTCGACTCTCTCCCGCCGGACGATCAGCAGCAGGTAGCCGCCGAGATACAGCGCCGCACGGCGGATAAGGAGGATCTGCCTGAGTCGGTCCTGGACGAGTCGGCGGCCGAGTTGTTCCGCACGTATGACGCCGAGGAGGCCGCCCGTGCCCGTTCCTGACCGCGGCGAGGTGTGGCTGGTGGACCTCGGCTACGCGGCGCGCGCAGGCCCGTCTTATCCGCCGCGTAGGAAAGGTGCAGCCCCCTGAACTGGTGCAAGTCGAAGAAGCGATCAAGCGGTGGCTGGGACTGTAGCGACATTAGCCAGGAATCACGCGCGGGCGCTCTGCTTTCATCGAAACGGCATTTCCGAGTATAAATGCCAGAAACCGAGTCTCTTTCCCCGAGCACCTCATGGCCAAACGAAAAACCAGGCCGGCGCGGCTGCCCCAGCGCTTCGACGTCTGGCAGGTGGACGCCCGCCAGCTGCCCGAATTGCAGGTCGCCGGCAAGCCGACCCGTCCGTGGGCGGCTGTCGTCGTCAGCGTGACCGACGGCGTGATCCTGGGCCTGCGGCTGGCCGAGGGAGCGCCCGGGATAGAAGAAATCGGCAGCCTGCTGGCGGAGACGATGGCCGCGCCGGACGAGGGCGAGCCGCACCGGCCGACGCAAGTGCAGCTCCTCTCCGACGCCTGGTCCCTGGCTCTGGCTTCGCAACTGGACGAACTCGACGTGACTCGCGAAGTCGTCGAAACGCTGGAGGCCATCAACGACGTGATGGTGTTCATCGCTGAGAGGGTCGCCGACGGAGGTCAGACCGAGCAGAACCTTCTCGACGTGGCAGGGATGACGCCGGAGATGGTCGGCAGTTTCTTCGATGCCGCCGCAGTGTATTACGAACATTCGCCCTGGAAAAAGGTGGGCGAACGGCCGATCCGCGTCGAGTGCGAGCGCTTTGAAGGCGGGCCGTGGTTCGCGGTGCTGATGGGCCAGGGCGGCATGACGAGCGGGCTGGCGCTGTACGACAGCCTGGAGACGCTCGCGCAGATTCAGGAAGGCGATCTGCCGCCGGAGGAGATGGCCGGCATCACGGCCGGCTGGGCCGTCGTCTTCGGCGACGCGGCAGACCTGGCCGAGGGCGACGCCGCGGCGGTACAGCAGCATGGCTGGCGCGTGGCCGGGCCGGGGGCGTATCCATCGGTATATCGCACCGATCCCGGTCTGCAAATGCGGTCGCCGACGCCTCAGGAGCTGCATCTGCTGGAGGCCTGTTTGCGAGCGGTTCCGGAGTTCGTGCGCAAGAAGTCGCGCCGTGTCGAACCGACGACGATCTCGGTGCCGACGGCCGCGGGAGAAGCGGTGATGGGTTTGGCGTGGGTGGAATGGTGAGGTTGGGCGAAGAGTGTTCCGCTGGCGAAACTGTTTCAGCGCTCGAACACCACGTCGTTGCGCGTGTGCGGCGTGAAGTTCTCGGCGGCACACATCTGCCGATAGGCGTCTTTCGCGGTCGGCCCCAGGTGTTCGAGGGCGTTGAGCGGCAAAGAGGACGTTTCGCGGTAGATGACGATGCAATCGTCCGCCCCGTTCGTCATCTCGACGCCCGGCATGGCCGCGCGCGCCAGGTCGCGCAGTTGGTCGCCGGCCGTACTCGCCGGCGCCGCCAGGACGCAGAGTTCGGGGGCGGGAGCGGCAGCCGGAGCGTTGGCCGGCGCCGCTTCCTGAAAGGCGGCGGCCAGGCGGGCACCGGCGGCATCCTGTTCGGGGTGCTGGTCCAGGAAGATTTCCGCGGCGTCGGTCTGGTGCAGGTACTCGGCGGCGAACGTCTCGGCGGTGCGCCGCATCGCGGCCTCCAGGTTCCGCAACACCACTCCTGCGTTCGACACGCACACTTGCACCAGCGCGGTGAAGTCCTTCTTGAGCAGCGCCTCGACGCGGGTGTCGAGCTCCAGCATCGTCTCGTTCTCGACGGCGCCGAGGAATGTCTGGGCCGCCTCTTGCAGGCTCTTGCAGCCGCTCGGTAATAGCTGGAGGCCTGCCGACGCGGGCAGCGCCGACGGAGCAGGCCCGGTGCCTGCCGACGAGCCTTCCCCCTCGAACAGGCGCAGCAACTCGGTCAACCGCACCCGGCAGAAGTTTACCTCGCGCAGCTCGTCGGACAGGTGTCCGCGTAAGCCCACGAACGCGGTGATGACGTGCTGCATCACGAGCGACTGGTAGCGCCATTTCGGGTAAGACTTCAGCAGATCGAGCAACTCGTGCGCGGGCGGGAGCGGCCGGCGGCTGGCTTTCGGCGGACTCGCGAACGCTTGCAATTGGACGAAACCCGCGGCCGCCTTCTCCTGCAAATCGCGGAGGAGTGGCTCGTAATGTTGCAGCGCCTTCTCGATGGCGGCAACGACGTGGCGGATGCCCTCCTCGGCGCCGGCGAGACGAAAGCCGGGCCGTTCGATCATGCGCACGTGCAGCTCGGTGAGCTTCTGTCCCCATTCGGCGGCCAGACGGTCGGCGACTTCCTTCAGCGCGGGAACGACCTGGCACGGCGTCTCCGTCGGGTCGTCGCCCGGCTTGCCGATCAGATCGGCGAGGCACTTGAGCGGGATCGCGAACGCCTCGGGCGACAGCTCCGGCGCGTCGACGGGACGAGCCGACTTGAGCCAGCTGCCGCGGCCTTCCGAGCCGGGTTTTCCCGCGGCCTGGGTGAGCCGGCTCGTCAGCGGCTTCAGGATCGTTGGAAAGGCATCTTCGGGGACGAGGCCTAATGTCTGGGCGCAGGCCTCGTCGAGCCGGCGAATGAAGCGGTCGGCGCCAAGTTCGCGCGCCTCCATCTGCTCGTCGATCCAGGCCTGGGAGGCGATGCGGATCGGCTTGCCGTCCTTGCTCATCCAGTTGGTGACCAGGCGCTGGCACAGCCGGCGGCCGACCAGGCGCAACAGCTCGCGGCGCGGCCAGGAAATCTGGTACAGCCCGGCCGATTGATAGCACAGCCCGCGCAGCTCCCAGCGCGGGCCGGACTGCCCGGCGCGCGTGAGGTCGACGGCGCGACCCAGCGGCGTACACAGATCGTGGTACAGCAGGCGCGCAGTCTGGCCGAGGACCGCCTCCGAACCCAGCTCGTCCGACTCCTCCGGCAGACGGACGAGCACGGTGCGCGAGAAGGGCGGCTCGGCGTCCGCGACGCTGCCGTCGCGCTCCAGGTAATTGGCTCCAAACGCGGCGCCGGGCGTGCCGTAGTGGATCAGCTCGGTGAGCGCGGCGTAGGTGTTGCCGAGCAGAATGTTGCGGGCGCCGTGGCCCTCGAGCGGCGGCAGAAAGAACAGCCCGACCACGTCCGGCTGCTCGTAGCCGAGCTGTTTGACGAGGTAGCGGATCGTGTAGGCGAGGTCGAGGAACATGCCGCCGCCGGTGCCGCCCGCGAGACCGGCCAGGACGTAGACGCGCGGCCGGTTGGTACGCAGCCCCAGCCCGGTGTCGGCGGCCGCCTTCTTCAGCGCCTCGGGATCGAGGGCGTTTTGCAGCTCCTGGCGCAGCCGGCGCGCGATCATCCGGTAGTTGTCGCAGAAGGCGAGCCGGCCCAGCGCGCGGACGCCGGAGGGAACCTGCGAGCGCGGGATGCGGTAGAGCATGCGCGGGTTGAGCCACGAAGCCACGCCGGGCTTGCCGTCGCGCGGCTTGATGTAATGGCTGGGGCGGTTCAACGGCGTCAACAGGACCTCGGCGGGCGACAGGGCCGCCCCCGGCCGGTCGCGCACGGCGGACTGCGTCACGGCGGGGTCGGTGTCGAGGAGCAGCAGGCGCACGTTCGGGACGCGGCCGGGCGAGCCGAGGTGATCGTGCAGCTCGGCGCGCAGCCGTTGAAGGGCTAACATGCCTGCCTGGCCGACGCCGACAATCAGGGAGGGAAAGAGGCAGCCGTCGCCGTGAACTTCGGGCGGCGCCGTGACTTTCGCCGTGGCATCGAGGGGCGGGCCGGTCGTCTCAACCGGCGGCACCAGACCTGCCGCATTCAACGCTCCCTCGGCCCGCGGCCGCAGCATGTGCGTCGGCAACTCCGGGTTGGCCGGCGTGTCTTGCCCCGGTGCCGTATCGCCCGGCGCACGCCCGGTCGCAAGCTGACGACTCGGTGAAAATGCCGGGCTAGCGCCGCTATTTCGCCGCAGCAGGAGCATCATGTCCCGGCACATCGGGAAGCGGTCGCCCGATTTCTTGGCCAGGGCGCGGCCGATCACCGGCTGGTCCGCCGGCGGCAAGGGCGAGAGGTTCGGCGGCGACTGCATGTGCTGGAGGATCAGCTGCCGAATGTTGGTGCCGTTGAATGGGCGCTGCCCGGTGAGCAGCTCCTGGTAGACGATGGCGAGGCTGTACTGATCGGAGAAACGGCTGACTTTGCCGTCGAAGATTTCCGGCGCAGCGTAAACCGGCGTCACGCCGCCGGTGACCGACGCCTGCATCCCTTCCAGGTCTTTCACCAGGCCGAAGTCAGCGACTTTAACGTGCTGGTGGACGAGAAACAGGTTTTGCGGCTTGATGTCGAGGTGCTGAAGGTTGTACTCGCCGTTCATCAGGTCGAGCGCCTCGGCGGACTCCTCCATGTAGCGCAGCAGCTCGTCGCGCGGGATGCCGGGCATGCCCTGGGAGCGGCACTCGCGGAAGCGATCCCAGAGGCTGCAATCGGCCAACTCCATGACGATCATGAGCTGGCCGTCGATGATCTCGATGCGTTCCAGCGAGAGGATGTAGGGATGGCGGACGGTCTTGACGCGGTTGAGCGCCTTCAACTCTTGCTCGGCTCGCTGGCCGTTGTCGTCGGCGGAGCTAAGGTCGCCGTAGACAAACTTGATGGCCTTGTGAAGCCCGCCCGGCGCTTCCGCCTTCCAGACTTCGCCGAAGCCGCCGCCGCCGAGGCGCTCCATCAGCCGGTAACCGGGAATGGGTTCGGCACGGCTTTCGATTCGGGTCGACATGCAGTCGATCTCGCTGTGGCGCCGCCCCACTGCCCGCGGAAGAAGTTCCGTTGGCTCACGGCGAACTCCCGGATATACGGAGGCGCGGTTCGCGCGTACCGATCCGAGTGGATGCACCGAAACATAGCTTTATCTCGGAAGGATCGCAAATTACGGTGGCGCGAATCTTGCGGGTTGTGACGGCCAGGGATACCTTGACGACGAGACTTCGGCTTGCCGGTTCGCGAAACGCGAAGCATGAATTCGGGTGCGTCGTGAAAGAGTACGCCCTGTCGCTGAAGCAGCCCTGGGCCGCCCTGCTGGTCGCCGGGCTGAAAACCATCGAGGTGCGCCGCTGGCCGACCGCGCGGCGCGGGCGCATTCTCATTCATGCCGCTCGTGTGCCGGATGCCCGTTCCGAGGCGTGGGAATGCGTGCCGCCGCATCTGCAAGAAGCCGCCCATGTCACCGGCGGCATCCTCGGCGTTGGCGAGCTGATCGACTGCCGCCCCTATCGCACGGTCGAAGCGTTCGCCGCCGACGGTGAGCGCCACTGGAATCAGGCGGCCTGGTTCGAGCCGCCGGTGCTGTACGGCTTCGTGTTCGCCAACCTGTCGGCGCTGCCCTTCCGCGCGTACCCCGGCTGGATGCGGTTCTTCGAGGTAGGGGACGTGGACCCGAGGCGCACATGACGCGACTGCTGGTGAGCGTGCGCTCCGCGGCCGAGGCCGAAATCGCCCTGGCAGGCGGCGCGGGATTGATCGACGTGAAAGAGCCGTACAACGGCCCGCTGGGAATGGCGAACGTCGAGGTGATCGCGGACGTGCTTCGCGTGGTGGCAGGACGTGTCCCGGTGAGCGCGGCCCTCGGCGAAGCTCGAGATGCCGGAGACATTCCGTCCGTCGCAGCCGAACTAGCCTTCGTGAAATATGGGGCCGCCGGTTGCCAGGGCCAGGAGCGTCTCCTGTGGAGCTTGGCGTTCTTCCACGCCCGACGGCGCCTGGTCGAGATCGGTTCTCCTTGCCAGGTAGTCGTCACCGCCTATGCCGACTGGCAGCGGGCGCGCGCGCCATCGCCGAATCAACTTTGCGACTTTGCCCGCGAACACCGTGCTGGTGCATTCCTTCTCGACACCTGGGGCAAAGACGGCTCGACGCTTCTGGACTGGTTGCCGCTGGTGGAGATCGAGCAACTCTGTCGCCGTTGCCATGAGGTCGCCGTGCCGGTCGCCCTGGCCGGGTCGCTCGGACCGCGACAGATTTATGATGTCGCCGTGCTGTTTCCCGACTGGATCGCCGTCCGTGGTGCGGCGTGTCAAGATAATCGACGCGAAAGTTCTATCCACCTCGGAAAGGTGCGCGGCCTGGCGCAACTGATAGAAGGAATTACGAGCCGCGACCGTCAGGGAGCGTTAGCC
>JBBQPD010000297.1:0-7069 GCA_038331535.1 Gemmatales bacterium
CCCGCTCGCCGGGCAGAAGAAATAAGCGTCCCATGCTGATTTCCCTCGAACAGGTCTCGGTGCAGTTCGGCGCGCAGCGGGTGCTGCACGCCCTCGACCTGGGGATTGCACGCGGCCAGACGCTGGCGGTCGTCGGCGAAAGCGGCTGCGGCAAGACGGTGCTGTTGAAGCTCCTCATCGGCCTGCTGAAGCCGACCGTCGGCCGTGTGGTCTTCGACGGCAAGGTGCTGAACGACCTGCCGGAGCTGGAGCAGACGGCACAGCGCCTGCGTTTCGGTTTCCTGTTCCAGGGGGCGGCGCTGTTCGACAGCCTGACGATCTACGACAACGTCGCCTTCGGGCCGCGCGCCCTCGGCAAGCCGGAGAACACGCTCGACGACGTCGTTCGCCAGCGCGTCCTCGAAGTCGGCCTGACCGAGTCGGTGCTGGCGAAGAAGCCTGCGGAGTTGTCGGGCGGCATGAAGAAGCGCGTCGGCCTGGCCCGCGCCCTGGCCCTCGATCCGGAAGTGATGCTGTACGATGAACCGACCACCGGCCTCGACCCGATCATGACGGACGTGATTAACGAGCTGATCCTCCAGGTGCGCCGCCGCCGGCCGGTGACGAGTGTGATCGTGACGCACGAGATGAAGACGGTCCACAAGGTCGCCGACCGCGTCGTGATGCTGTATCCGCTGTCGCGCCTGACGCCCGGCGACAATCAGGTTTTGTTCGACGGGCCGCCGGCGGAGATGGAGCGCTGCACCGATCCGCGCGTGCGGCAGTTTGTGGCGGGTGAGGCAACAAAGAGTAATGAGGACTGAGGACTGAGAGTCTGTCCCAGAAGGGGTCTTTATCTACGAGCCGCGACCGTTAGGGAGCGCTTTTCGCGGCGTACCTCTAACGCTCCCTAACGGTCGCGGCTCGTAAATCCTACTTCTGGGACAGACTCTGAGTGAAAACCCCTCAGTCCTCAGTCCTCAGTCCTCATTACTTTGGAGGAGACACCATGAGCGAGCGCGCCCTGAGATATCGCCTCGGACTATTCGTGTTACTCGCGCTGATCCTGCTGGGGACGCTGATCGTCCTGTTCGGCGGCAGCGGCAGTCGTTGGTTCAAGCGCACCAACTCGTACACGGTCACCTTCACCGAAGCGCCCGGTCTGTCGGCCGGCACGCCCGTGCGCCGCTCCGGCGTGCGCGTCGGCGAGGTCACCGACGTGAAGCTCGACGACGAAACCGGGCTGGTGAAAGCGACCGTCGCCATCGAGAATCGCTTCACCGTCCGCCGTAATGAAAAGCCGATGCTCAGCACCGGAGTCATCGGCGGCGACACGGTCATCGACTTCATCCCGGAGAAAGAGGAGGCGAACAAACCGCCGCTCGACCACTCGTCCGTGCCGCCCGGCTCGACCATCGCGGGGGAAGTGCAGGCGACCGTGGGCACCCTCCTGGCTCGCGCCTCCGACGTGGTGCCGACCACGCAAGACCTGATGAACGACATTCGCAAATCGCTGCAACGGCTGGAGAAGATAACGCCGGACGTGGAAGCCACGCTGCGCGAGTACCGCGAGCTGGCGCGCGAGACGCGCACGAAGCTCCTGCCCGAAGTGCGCGGCACCAACGCCCAGGTGCAGGAGTTCGTCAAGTCGGTGCAGGACGTGGTGCCCGATGTGAAGAAGGCCGCCGAGGCCGCCAGCCGGCTGTTCACGACGCTCGACGACGCCGCCCCCGAGGTCAAGGAGACGAACCGCGAATTGCAGAAGCTCATCAAGTCGGCCAACGAGGCCTTCCCCGACTTCCGCAAGTCGATGCTGGAGTTCCAGAAGTTCATCGCGGCGCTCAACGAGTCGGTCCCCGAAATGCGCAAGACGAACAAGGATCTTCAGGAGCTAATCAAGCAAGCGACCGACGTCATGCCCGACCTGAAGACGACGATACGCGACCTCGGCGCCGCGGCCCAGCAGTACAACAAGCTCGGCGAGAGCCTCGACAAGCTCGTCAAGGACAACTCGGCGAAGGTCTCGCGCATCATCGACAACCTCAACGCCGCGCTCGACCGCACGCTCGACCTGCTCAGCAACGAGAACCGCCGCAACGTCGCCGACACGCTTCGCAACGTCCGCAACGCTTCGGAGCGGCTGCCGGAAACGTCGAAGAACCTGGACGAGGCGGTGAAGGAGGGCAGGGATTCGGCGAAACGGCTGCGCTCCACGCTGGACAAGGCGGACGAGGCGCTGACGAGCCTGCGCGACGTGATGAAGCCGCTGGGCGAGCGCGGGCCGAACCTGCTGCGCAACCTCGACGAGACGTTCGACAAGTCGAACAAAATCTTTGGCGACTTGCGCGAGCTGACGCGCGTGCTGGGCGAGTCGGACGGCACCTTCCGCCGCTTGATCAACGACCCGTCGCTGTACAACAACCTCGATCAGGCGGCCTGCACGATCGCCAAGACGATCCCGCGGCTGGACCGCATCCTGAAGGACTTCGAGACGTTCGCCGACAAGCTGGCGCGCCACCCGGAGGCGATCGGCCTGGGCGGCGTGGTGAAGCCCGGCAGCGGGTTGAAAGACCCGCCGGCGCCGTATCCGGGGCGCGTGGTGGCGCCGCATTGATGCGGTATAGAATCCGAGCCGGAAGCGTGAGCGACGGTTGAGCCTCCGTCGCTCACGCTTCCGGCTCGGACAGACCACGCACACTTCTGCCCCACCGTCGCCGTCGGCGCCCCGTCGGTGCCGTTGCCCTCGATGCGATTATTGCCGAACGAGATGATTTTGCCGCCGGCGACGGCCGCTAGGCCGGTGCCGTTGTTGACCACCATGACGTTGCTGAGGCGGATGGTCGCCAGGTTGCCCGTGCTGAAGATCCCGGTCGTCGCGCCGACGGCGTTGTTCTCGGCCACCAGGCAGCTCTCCAGGTTTATTTCGACGTTGCCGGCGTTGCCGGCGGCCTCGAAGCCGCCGTTGCGGTTGCCCGCCGCCACGCTGTTGCGGACCGCGACGGCGGAGCGATCGCCGGCGAGGACGGCGAACAGGTTTCCCTCCATGCGCACCCCGTCCAGGGTGGCCTGGGCGCTGCCGGCGGCCCCGGGCTGAATGAGCACGGCGCCCCCCTGGGTCGAGTCGTTATTGTTGCGGATGATTGTGTCCTTGATGAAGAGCCGGCTGGCGGCGCCCGGCTGGAAGGCGACGCCCTTGCGCGCGAAGTTGAAGATGACGCAGTTCTCGATGTGGAGAGCGCCCCCGGCGGTGAAGCGGATGCCGTCCAGGCCGGTGCCGCCGCCGTCGATCGACAGGTTGCGGATGGTGACCACATCGGTTGGCCCGGCGTTGACCACGATGCCCGTCGTCCCCGAAGCGAGGATGGAGGCGAACGTGCCGTTGCCGTCGATCGTGATCGCGTGCGTGATGGTGAGGGCGCCGAAGCCGCCGGGGTCGATGGCGTCGATCTCGCCGCCGGCGGCGGTCTTGGAGATCGCCCCGGCGAAGGTCTTGCACGGGGCGGTGCGGCTACAAGGGTTGGCGTCGTCGCCGACCCCGGAAACCCAGGTACGTGTTGCTCCTGCCATGATGCATTTCTCCAGAGGTTATCGTGGGAAGGACTCTCACGAGCCGCGATTGTCAGGGAGCGCTGACGCCAGCGCTCCCTGACGGTCGCGGCTCGTGAGTCCTCGCTCTTGTAACCGCTGCTCTTGGCGACTGTCAACGAAAATGCCGCCCTGGCACCCGCCCGGCGCCACGCCTACACTGAGCCTCGGAACGTCGGGACTCTCTCCCGCGGCACACACCAGGAGCGATTGCGATGCGACGACACCTGTTCGCCGGCCTGACACTGGCCGGTCTGTTTACCCTCTCGATGGCGCTTCCGGCTCGCGCCGACGAGAAGAAAGAAGGCGGCTGGAAGCCGCTGTTCAACGGCAAGGACCTGACCGGCTGGAAGACGCACCCCAACGATAAGGCGAAGTGGGAAGTCGTGGACGGCGCCATCGTCGGCACCGGCCCGGCCGGCCATCTCTTCAGCGAGCGCGACGACTACGAAAACTTCCATCTTCGCTTCGAGGCGATGATTAGCGACCAGGGCAACAGCGGCCAGTATTTCCGCGCCAAGTTCGCCCCCGGCTTCCCGCCCGGCTACGAGGCCCAGATCAACGCGACGCACGGCGACAAGATTCGCACCGGCAGTCTCTACCCGGACGGCCGCGGCAAATACACGGCCGACGAGAAGAAGAAGATGATTATCCTGGAGCAGCTGCACAAGCCCGACGAATGGTTCACGCAGGAAGTGATCGCGGACGGCAAGCACATCATCATCAAGGTAAACGGCAAGATAACCGTCGATTTCGTGGACGAAGGCAACCGCTTCACGAAGGGGCATTTCGCCATCCAGCAACACAACGATGGCAGCGTCATCAAGGTGCGCAAGGCGGAGGTGAAGGAGTTGCCGGCGACGAAGCCGTGAGGTTTTCCGCTTGCGGCTTGGCGGACACTATCGCCAAGCCGCAAGCGGCAAATCACCAGCGGAGGACGCCATGGCGCCGCCCGAAACGCCGGACCACGACCAGCGCTTCAAGACGCTGGTGGTCGAGTTCTTTCGCGAGTTCCTGACGCTGTTCTTTCTCGAGTGGGCGGAGCGCTTCGACTACGGCGACATCACCTGGTTGACGCAAGAAGTCTTTCCCGACCCGCCGCAGGGCGAGCGCCGCGCCATGGACCTGGTCGCCCGGCTGCGCCTCAAACCCGGAGTCGAACCGCCGATTCCCGGCGGTCCGCCCGGCGGCCTCGTCCTGATTCATCTGGAGGTAGAATCCAACGACCGCATCGCCGGCTTCCGCCAGCGCTTCTTCAACTATTACGTGGACCTGCGCCGCAAGCACAACCTGCCCGTCTGGCCCATCGGCCTCTTCCTCCGCGTGGGGCTGGAGGGCGTCGGCTGGACCGAGTACACTGAGACGTTCTGGGGCCGGCGCTTGTTGGAGTTCACGTTCGCCTACGTCGGCCTTCCGGCCCTGGACGCCGAAACGTACCTGTCCGGCGAGAACCTTCTCGGCGTGGCCCTGTCGTCGTTGATGCGGGTTTCCCGGGAGCGCCGTGCGGAACTGCGGGCAGAAGGTCTGGACCGTATCGCCCGTGGCGGTCAGAATGACTGGAGGCGTTACCTGCTTGCAGAAACGCTCCAGGCCTATTCCGAGCTGGACCGCGCCGAATGGGAGAGCTTCCAGGCGCTGCTGATCACCCCGAAGTATCAGGAGGCAAGACAAATGGGAATGACCATGGTCGATCACGCCCGCATGGATGGCGAACTGGCCGCGTTTCGCCGAATGGCGGTCAAGCTGATGGAAACCAAGTTCGGCACGGTATCGCAGCCGATGCGCGAGCGGCTGAATACCCTCTCCATCGAGCAGCTTGATCAGTTGCTGACGGACTTTGTCAAGGCCGCATCGTTGCAAGAGTTGGGCTTCGGTGAATGATGTTTATCCCGCGAAGCGTCCCATCACCAGGGCCGCGTTCTGGCCGCCGAAGCCGAAGCTCGTCGAAACGCCCATGCGCACCGGCACTTCGCGGGCGCAGTTGGGCACGTAGTCGAGATCGCATTCCGGGTCGGGCTGGGCCAGGTTGATCGTCGGCGGCAATACGCCCGCGTACAGCGTCAGCGCCAGCGCCGCCGCCTCCACCGCGCCGGCCGCGCCGATCAGGTGGCCGATCATCGACTTGATCGACGACAGCGGAATCTCGCGGGCCGTGCCGTTGAAGACGCGCTTCACCGCCGTCGTCTCCATCAGATCGTTCAGCCGTGTCGAGGTGCCGTGGGCGTTGATGTAGTCAACGTCCGCTGGATCGACGTGCGCCTCGCGCAACGCCCAGCGGATCGAGCGCACCGCGCCGCCGGCCTCCGGGTCGGGCTTCGTCACCGCGTAGGCGTCGAAGCTGCTACCCAGGCCGAGCACCTCCGCGTAAATCGTGGCGCCGCGCTTCTTGGCATGTTCCAACTCTTCCAGCATGAGCACGCCGGCTCCTTCGCCGAGGACGAAGCCGTCGCGGTCCTTGTCGAACGGCCGTGACACCTCTTCAGCGCGGCGCTTGGCCGGGCTGAGGGCGCCGAGCGCGGAGTAGGCGAGCAGCAGCATCGGGTCGAGTCGGCTGTCGGCGCCGCCCGCCAGCACGAAGTCGGCGTCGTCGCGGGCGATGAGGCGGAAGCCCTCGCCGACCGCCTGCGTCCCGGCCGCGCACGCCGTGACGATGGTGTTGTTCGGTCCCTGGGCGTTGTGCGCCAGCGAGATGTGCGCCGCCGTCATGTTCGGCAGGTATTTCAAGAGCCACAGCGGAAATAGCGTCTGGCCGCCGAGCTTGCCGATGCGTTCCGGACAGACGCGACCGTTCTCGTCGCAGGCCTCTGCGATGAGCGGGGCGATCTCCGGCAAATCGATCGGCACCAGCCCGGTGCCCATGACGACGCCGATGCGCTCGGGGTCGGCGCGCTCCATGTCGAGGCCGCTGTCCTGCACGGCGAGGCCGGCGGCGGCGACGCCGAAGCGCGCGGCCCGGCCCATGATCTTCAGGCTCTTGCGCTGCGACGACGGCATATAGGGGGTCATGTCGAAGTCGGGCACCTCGCCGGCGATGTGGACGGGGTGCTCCGAGGCGTCGAAACTATGGATGGGGCCGATGCCGCTGCGCCCGTTGACGCAAGCGGACCAGAATGCGTCCTTGCCGATGCCGTTTGGGGCGACCACACCCAGGCCGGTGACCACCACTCTGCGCATGGCGAGACTCCAACAGGCTCGGGGAAGTGCTTCCCGTACCCGGTATTCCAACGGATCTGTGCGGCGTTGCTCTTCCTGAGTTGAACCTTCTCCGCAGATGAGCAAGGTGATAATCCGGTCAAATTGCCCATCTCTCCATGTACACCTATTTAACCCAGATATCGCAGAACGTGCAAGCGGAAACTTCAATCCAAAGAGTGGCACGGGAGATGGAGAGAAAGGAGGTGCGCGTTGCGCATGGAAAAATGAGTGCAATCGGCAGATGGAAGGAGCCGCGGCCCAAGGGAGGGGGGGGGGGCCCCCGCTGCTGAGGGCGGAGGGGCGGGACCGG
>JBBQPD010000298.1:0-7058 GCA_038331535.1 Gemmatales bacterium
CCCCGCGCTCCCTGACGGTCGCGGCTCGTGAGTGGCTTTCGTGCTGCCGTTGCGTCCCGGCAGAGTCGATAAACGCGGACGTGCGTCCTTTGACATTTTCTCCATGGATATCAGACCGTCTTCGTCTGCGGTCCGTGACAGGCATGACGGAACGTTTCCGACCGAGGGCGACATTTCGGCTCAAGTAGCGTTGGCACGCCCGCTTTGAGCGGTGATAGTTGGGTGTGAACCATAATTACTCTCGTCCAGGACGGTTTCTCGCGCCCCTCACTTCTCAGGAGGTCTGATGCCGAACGATGCCAAGCTGGGGCTTGCCGTGGGCGTGGGCCTGGTGATCGCCTTTGCCGTGGTATTTTACCGTGCGGATTCGGCCGGACAAAGCGGCGATCCCGCCGCAACCATCGTGCAACCAGAGAACACCGATCCGCCGCCGCCGGAGCGCAGACGCAAGCGTACGCCCACCACTTCCACTGCGCGCGAGACAACGGCGGCGCCGGCACAAATCGCCAGCCGTCGCCACACGGTCCGCGCAGGCGAGACCTTCCAGACGCTCGCGCGGCACTACTACGGCGCAGAAGAGAAAGAAACGATTCTCGCCGCCGCGAATCGCGAGGCCGCGAATGCCGACGGCACGCTGACGCCGGGGATGACGGTCGTTATTCCGGAAACGGATGACGAACGGCCTTGACCGACGAAGCTACTGGCCTGCCGTTTACGTTTCGCGCGGAGACGCGCGAAACGTAAAGAGTAGGGGATCGTCACGTTTTGCACTTCCCCCACGTCCGACGCTCCTCTACCATGTCGCGGAGCAATCCTCGGACGCCGACCCGCGGTCGGCGCCGGCGCGGCGTGTGGCCGTCGCCCGCGCGGCGGACTGGTCGGTCAGGAAAGACCCTCCGATGACCGCGCACGGCTATCTCCCATCCGACCCGCCTCCCGCCGAGGACGGCATCAAGCATCCGCCTGGCGTACAGTCCGATGTTCCTGCCAACGTCGGCCTTCCGGTAACGAAGGGAGAAGGCTTTCAGGCGCCGCCGAAAGGCGCCGCGCTCGCCCTGGGATTGCTGCTGGGCATCAACCTCTTCAATTACATCGACCGACAAATTCTTTCGGCGAACATCCCGAACATCGAGAAAGACTTCGATACCGCCGGCAACCCCGTTACCAAAGCACAACTCGGCCTGCTGGCGACGGCGTTCATGGTTGCGTACATGATCTTCGCCCCGCTCTTCGGCTGGCTCGCCGACCGAGTGACGCGCTGGCATCTTATCGGTCTCGGCGTTATTCTCTGGAGCCTCGCCAGTGGAGCATCGGGACTGTCGGCGACAAATGGAGGCGTGTCGGCGCTCGCCGGCAGTTACACGATTCTCTTACTGACGCGCTGTTTCGTCGGTGTCGGCGAGGCCGCGTATGGCCCCCTCGCGCCAGCCGTTATCTCCGACCTCTATCCCATCGAAAAGCGCGGCCAGGTGCTGTCCTGGTTCTACGCCGCCATCCCGGTCGGCAGCGCCCTCGGCTACACGTTTGGCGGCCTGTTTGGCTGGCCCTGGTCGTTCTTCCTGGTCGTGCCGCCGGGCTTGGCGCTCGGTGTATGGTGCTTCTTCATGCCGGAACCGGCGCGCGTCCAGTCCGTGCGCCACGTCGCGCTGAAGGACTATTTGCGGTTGCTGAAGAACAAATCCTATGTGCTCGACACGCTGGGTATGACGGGCATGACGTTCGCGCTGGGCGGTATCGCTCACTGGATGCCGTATTACGTGAGTACCTACCGCCACGCCGGCGAACTGGCCGACGTGAACTGGCGGTTCGGGCTAATCGTCGTGGTATCCGGATTGGCCGCGACGATCCTGGGGGGATTGGCCGGCGACTTGCTGCGGCCGAAGGTCTCCGGTTCCTATTTCCTTGTCAGCGGCATCGCGATGTTCCTCGGCTTCCCGCTGTTTCTGCTCGTCCTCTACTGTCCGTTTCCGTTCGCCTGGGTGCTGATCTTCCTGGCGTGCTTCTGCCTCTTCTTCAACACTGGGCCGACCAACACGATCCTGGCGAACGTGACCCATCCGTCGCTGCGCGCCCCGGCTTTCGCCTTGAACATCCTCGTCATTCATTTGCTCGGGGACGCGGGCTCACCGTGGGTCATCGGGGAAATTGCCGACGCGACGAACCTGAATGTCGGGTTTATGGTGGTGTCGTTCATGATCCTTGTTTCTGGTGTGTGCTGGATAATCGGAACCAAGTTTCTGGCGCACGACACGGCGAACGCACCCCATCAGCTGGACGGATAGCCGCTTGCGGCTTCGACATGGTTTCAAAACCGCTGGACCAGTGGAACCGGCGTCCCGCCGGTTCGCGAGAGACGCACCGGCGGGACGCCGGTTCCACTTGCGGTCAGGTTTTGAAACGGCGTCTACACGTCGATGCTGTTGATGGAAAACGCCCTACCACTTGCCCAGAATCTCTCGTGCTGCGTTCCAACCTGCCGCGCCGATGACCCCTCCGCCCGGATGGGCCGCGGCGCCGCACAGGAAAAGCCCACGAAATGGCGTGCGATAACCGGCGAAGCCGACTACAGGCCGCAAAGAAAAAAGCTGGGTCAGCGACATCGCGCCCTGGAAGATGTTGCCGCCCGTCAGATTGAAGGTCCGTTCCAGGTCCAGCGGCGTCAGCACCTGGCGGGCGATCACCGAGCGCTTGAAGTTCGGCGCGTATTCGTTCAACAAGTCGAAACAGCGGTCGGCGAACGGTTCGCGCAACTCGTCCCAGGTCGCGCCGCGCAGCTTGTACGGTGCGTACTGAACGAACATGGACATGAGATGTTGGCCGGGCGGCGCCACGCTGGGATCGACCACCGACGGGATCGTGCATTCGAGGATCGGTCGTTCCGACGGTTTGCCGTATTTCGCGTCGTCGTAGCCGCGCTCGATGTAGTCGGTATCGGGACAGATGTGGATCGTGCCGCGGTGCTGCGGACCGGGACTCAGACCCGGACAGGCGAGGAAATCGGGCAGTTCCGAGAGGGCGACGTTGATCTTGAGGGAGGCGCTGTCGTAGGAGATGCGACTCACCGCGCGCTCGAATTCAGGCGGCAGCAGGCGGTTGTCGATCAGTCGGTTGAAGGTCACGTTGGCGTCGGCGTTGCTGGCCACGACCTTGGCCCGAATCTCTTCGCCGTTGGCCAGAACGACGCCGTGGGCCGCGCCGCCCTGCACGATGATGCGGCCCACTTCGGCCTCGGTGCGAATGCTGACGCCTAATGCATGTGCCGACTTCGCCAGCGCCTGCGTTAGCCCGCCCATGCCGCCACGAACGTAACCCCAGACGCCGCGTTTGCCATTCGTTTCGCCCATGACGTGGTGAAACAGAACGTAGGCAGTTCCCGGCATGCTCGGCGCCGCCATGGCGCCGATGATCGCATCGGTGGCGAGCGTCGCTTTCAGCTGTTCCGATTCAAACCAGCGGTCAAGGATAGGACGGGCGGCGCCGCTCAGCACTTCGACGGCCTCGCCGGCGTCGGCGCCAAACCTGCGAAACGCACGCCACAACTTCCAGCCGTTCCACAGGTCGCGCAGGCCCGGTCGCAGCAAGTTCGGCGGGCGCATCAATAGGGTTGGCTCGATCACGTCGGCGACGCGTTGGAGCATCGCCTCATACTTCGGCAGATTTTCGGCGTCCCGGGCGCTGAATTTCGCGACCTCGCGCGTCGTCGTCTCGCGGTCCGAGCTCATCATTAAATAGCGCCCGTCCGGGAAGGGTGTGAACGAAGACGGCGTGCGTTCAAGCACGGCGAAGCCGTAATCCTCCAATTTCAGATCGCGAATGATCTCTTTGCGGAACAGGCTGTTGACATAAGCGGCAGTGGAGACCTTGAAGCCGGGGAAAATCTCCTCGGTGACGCAGGCTCCACCGACGACGTGGCGCCGTTCGAGGACCAGCACTTTCCAGCCGGCCTTGGCCAGGTAACAAGCTGTCACTAGCCCATTATGGCCGGCCCCGATAATGATCGCGTCGAAACTCGCGGTCATGATCGTCCACTCCTGAGAGCGTTCGGAAAAAGGACACGCGTGTTAACCGCACAGGCAAGGACGGGAAAGCGGCGCCGATTCGGGCGGCGCTAGGATGAACTGACAGCTAACAGCTATTAGCTGATAGCTGTCAGCTAACCTCTCCGGTAACCGCGCGGAGGCAAGATTGGCCGTCCCGCCCTCCCTGCCAGGCAGAGCGGATTGGTACCGATGCGGCCGGCGGAGCCACCGGGTGGGGCGACCGCCCGGCCATAGCCGTGGTTGTTGACGGAGGCAATCAAAGCCATGCCCTGGGCTGCCGCCTCGGCGTACTCGCCCAGGCGGCCGATGTGGCCGCAGTTGATTAGCGTGCCCGCCGCCAGGCCGACGCGCCGCCCCCTCGGGATCAGCTGTTCCAGCAGCCGATGGGCCTGCACCTGACCGAGACCCCAGTGGCCGTCGCAGCAGAGGACGGACGGCGTTTCCCTGAGTATGCTCAGAGGAACGCCCGGTGTCATCTGTCCGTTGGCCACGGCCTGCAAATACTGCGCGATGCGGATGATGCCGTGCGAGTCGTGGCCGGCAAGGTTGGCGTCCACCAGGCTGAGAGCGACGCGCTCGGCTTCCTCGTCCGGCAAGCCGCCGGCGCGGAACAGGTCGCGGGCGAACGAACGGAGCACGTCGGCGGAGAAGGTTGGCACGGTTCGGGTCTCGTCTTCGCGGTTCACGGCAATCGCGCGTTCGATCTGCTTCTGGGATGACGCTCGTTACCTTACGAGACGCCAGGGAGTGTGGGGAGTCTTGCGCATGTCCTTCGCCGTTCACACGCGGATTCAGCCGGGAGTGACCGCCCTCGACCCGACCATCTTTACGCTCGACGACGGCCACGGCGGCCGCGCGGAGATTTGGCCCGCCCTCGGCTTTAACTGTTTCCAGTGGCAGGCCGTCGTCGCCGGGCAGACGCTCGACCTTCTGTACGCCGACCCGAACCTCTTCGGAGAGGGCCGGCCGACGCGGAGCGGCATTCCCATCCTGTTCCCGTTTCCCAACCGCATCCGCGACGGGCGCTTTGCCTGGGAAGGCAAGGATTATCAACTACCAGGCAACGATCACATCCAGAAGCATGCCATCCACGGCTTCGCCTGTCGCCGGGCCTGGCGCGTTGTCGGACAGGGGGCGGATGTTAGTGGGGCGTGGCTGACCGGGGTTTTCCGCGCTTCGGTCGATGCCACGGACTGCGCCGGCCTGTGGCCGTCCGACTATGAGATTCGGGTAACCTATCGACTCGGCGCGAACCGCCTGCGCGTGACGGCCGAGGTCTCGAATCCCGACAAGGTCGCGCTCCCGTTCGGCCTCGGCTATCACCCCTATTACCGGCTCCCCTTCGTGCCCGGTGTCGCGCCCGCCGAGTGCAAAGTGTCCGTGCCCGCTGCGTCTTGCTGGGAACTGACGGATTGCCTACCGAACGGTCCGCGTCGCGCCGTTGATGCCGGCCGTGATTTGAACCCGCTGCGCTCTTTTCCCGACCTGCATCTCGATGACGTGCTGACTGACCTGCCCGCCGGCGCTCCGGGTTCGGACGGTCTGATCGAACGCGCGAAACTAATCGGCGCACCTGAGGTCGAGTTGCGACTCGCCTGCTCGGCGGATTTTCGCGAGATGGTAGTGTTCACGCCCGGCAATCGCGAGGCGTTCTGTGTCGAGCCGTATACTTGCACGACGGACGCGATCAACCTTCAACAGCAAGGAATCGACGCTGGTTGGCGAACGCTGCCACCGGGCGGACGCTGGTCGGGTGTGTTCGAGATGCGTGTATAGTTTGCGGCTTAGCGGTTTAGCGCCGCTAAGCCGCAAGCGGCAAACGGAGACACAACCGAAAAAGGCACTTTATGTCCCGACGTAAGCACGACGAGATCCCGCTGAGCAAGCGCCCGATACCCGATACGCTGCGCGCCAAGGTGCGCCCGCCGGTCGTCGTCGTGCTCGGTTCACCCGCGGAGGTGGTCAATCTCGTCGCGAATGGCGGCATCCCGGACGCTGTCTGTTACCAGATGGACCTCTTCCAGGCCGAGAGGGTACAAGAAGCATTGACCGCGGCGAACCTGACCGCGAAGGTCGTGACGGCACCCGATCTGTGGGATTTGCCCGCCGAGTTTCAGACCGCCGTCTTTCTGCCGGCGCGCGGCGGCGAACGCGAACTGAAAATCGACATGGTCGAGCAGGCGTTCCACGTCCTGAAACCTGGCGGCGCCCTCATCGTCTGGTCGCCTCATGCCAACGATGAGCTGTTTGCGCCGCTGCACAAGAAAATCTTCGGCCGCGTTCACGAGCACCATTCCGGCCCGGATTCGGTGTTCTGGAGTCAGCGCGCCAGCGAGCGGCCGCGCCGCCGTCACGAGGTCTCGTTCCGCGCACGAGTCCACGGCGGTCCGGCCTGCCAGTTCCTGTCGCGCCCCGGCACCTTCTCCTATGGCCGATTCGACAATGGGGCGCGGGCGCTGGCCGAAGTCATGGAGATCAATCCCGGCGACCGCGTCCTGGACCTCGGTTGCGGCTGCGGCACCAACGGCGTATTTGCCGCCCAGGCCGCCGGCGAGACAGGCCACGTCGTCTTTCTCGACAGCAATCTCCGGGCGACCGCATTGGCCGAAGAAAACGCCAGGGCCAACGGCGTGGTCTCTTTCGAGGTGATCGCTTCTCATCGCGTGGAAGGGCCAGAGGCGAGCAATTTCGACGTGGCGATCGCGAACCCGCCCTATTATGCTCATCACGCGATCACGCACCTGTTCATCGACCGCGCCCGCGACCTGCTGAAGCCGCGCGGCCGCTTCTACATGGTGACGAAGCAGCCGCTCGAAGTATCGACCCTGATCCAGCAAGAGTTTGGCAGCGTCGAGGCGGTCATGCACCGCGGCTACACCATCCTGACGGTGTGATCGACTGGCGATTCGATCATCACTTCTGCTCGTCGCCTGGCCACGGAGTTGTCGCAATTACGGCTACGAACGCGAGATAATCGGCATTTCAACCCTAGCGGCCCCTGGCACGACGTTTGCCATC
>JBBQPD010000299.1:0-7033 GCA_038331535.1 Gemmatales bacterium
GATCCGCGCATGCCGACCCTCTGCGGGCTGCGCCGCCGCGGCTTCACGGCGGAGTCGCTGCGCAAGTTCTGCGAGCGCATCGGCGTTTCCAAGTTTAACGGCATCATCGACGTTTCCTGGCTCGAAGACGCTCTGCGTGAAGACCTCAACAAGCAGGCTCATCGCGTCATGGCCGTGCTGCGGCCGTTGCGCGTCGTGGTCGAGAATTATCCCGAAGGCCAAACCGACGAGTCGGAGGCGGTCAACAACCCCGAAGACCCGTCCGCGGGCACGCGCAAGGTGCCGTTCTCGCGCGTCCTCTATGTCGAGCAGGACGATTTCCGCGAAGACCCGCCGAAGGACTTTTTCCGACTGGCGCCGGGACGCGAAGTACGGCTGCGTTATGCCTACTTCGTCAAGTGCGTCGGCGTCGTCAAGGATCCGACCACGGGCGAAGTGATCGAGATTCGCTGCACCTACGATCCGGCGACGCGCGGCGGCAACGCCCCGGACGGCCGAAAGGTCAAAGGGACGATTCACTGGGTTTCCGCCGCGCATGCCATCGAAGCGGAAGTGCGTCTCTACACGCCGCTCTTCACGAAGCCCGACCCCGACGACGTGCCGGAAGGGGCCGACTACCGCGTCAACCTCAACCCGGAATCGCTGATCGTTCTCAAGTCGTGCAAGCTCGAACCGAGTCTCGCCGGCGCAACGGCGGGAAACCGCTATCAATTCGAGCGCCTGGGGTATTTCTGCGTCGATTCAGTGGATTCCGAACCGCAGGCCCCCGTCTTCAATCGCGCGGTGACGTTGCGCGATTCGTGGGCGAAAATCGAGAAGGCGCAACAGAAGAAGTGATAGCCGCGAGGAGTTCGGAATCGCTACAAGATCCGTTTTGCTGAGAGCTGGCCGCTGATAGCTCATAGCTGTTAGCTCTCAGCAAGAACTCGGCTGATCTCCTCCACGAGAGTGCGGAGAAGCACTGACGAAAGTATCCAATCGCAATTGACACCGGCGCGCCTCCCGTGCTACTTTTCGGCGCTCTCCGGCCGCACCCGACTTCATGGAAGAAGACCAGGCGGCGGCCGGTTGTTTCGAGTCGATGCGATGAATCCATTCCTGCGGGGTGTCGTGCGGGCCATGTCGGAGAGCTTCGATCTCCCCGAACCGATCCTCGAAATCGGCTCGTACCTCGTCAAGGGACAGGAAGAAGTCGCCGACCTGCGGCCGCTCTTTCCGAACCGGGAATACGTTGGCCTCGACAACCGCCCCGGCCCCGGCGTCGACGTTGTCGGCGACGTGGAGGCGCTGCCCCATCTCGACCAGTCCGTCGGCACCGTCGTCGCGGTCAGCACCTTCGAGCACGTGCCGCACTTCTGGAAGGCGTTTGCGGAAGTCGCCCGCGTCCTGAAACCGGGTGGCGCCTTCCTGATCGCCTCACCGTTTCATTTCCACATCCACGATTATCCCAGCGATTACTGGCGATTCACGCCCGAGGCGCTGCAACTATTGCTACAAGACTATCCAAGCAAGATCGTCGGCTGGCACGGTCCAGACACACGACCGTCGAACGTCTGGTCCCTGGCCTTTCGCGATGGCCGACCGCCGATCTCCGCCGACGAGTACGCCGATTATCGGGAGAAGATGGCTCGCTACGCCCACATGCCGTTGCCCTGGCTGCGGCGCTGGCGCTATCGTCTTGGTCGGATGATGTTCGGCAGTCGCCCGTTTGCTCCCTGGCTCGAACGGGAATGCTGGCAGGCACGACTCCTGAATCCGTGCGCGGTGCGAGGTGCGACGTGCGACGTGAAAGCGGTGTCATTGGCCGAGATTCTTCGATGAAACAAGAAAATGGACTTACGCACGCCGCACGCCGCACGCCTCACGCCGCACGGCTGATTGACGTGTCCGTCTGCGTCGTGAACTGGAACTGCCGCGACCATTTGCGGGCCTGCCTGCGGTCGCTGCGCTCAGGGCTTCAGAAGGTGCGGCTGGAACTCATTGTCGTCGATAACGCCTCGACCGACGGGGCGGCGGACATGGTCGCCCGGCGCTACCCGCGCGTGCAGCTGATCCGAAATGAAGAAAACGTCGGTTTCGCCCGCGCCAACAATCAGGCGGCGGCCGTCGCGCGTGGTCAGTATCTCTTTTTTCTTAACAACGATACCGTCGTGCCGGCCGGTGCGTTGCGCGAGTTGCTCGACTATGCGGACGCCCATCCCGAAGCGGGTTTGATCGGGCCGTGCCTGCGCGACGGCCGCGGTCGCACGCAGGTTTCCTGCCGCATGCGCCCCACCGTCGGCGCGTTGTTGCACCGCACCACCCTGCTCCGCTGGACCGGCCTGTTTCGCCGCGCCTATAGCGCCTGTCGAGGCCGCGGCCAGGATTTAGCCATGACGCACTCGGTCGAAGTGCTGATGGGCGCCGCGTTGCTGATGCCGCGGACGGTGTTCGCTGAGTGCGGGCCCTGGGACGAGGGCTATACGTTCGGCGGCGAGGACATCGACCTCTGCGAGCGCGTCGGCAGGCGTTACCAGGTCGTTTATCATCCCGAGGTGTCGGTGACGCACTTCGGCCGCGTGAGTAGCCGCCGACATAGCGGCTTCGCTCATTCCAATACGATCATCGGCATCACCCACTACTTACGGCAATCGGGAACGCCAGCGTGGGCGCTATGGCTTTACAAGGCGGCCCTGACGTTCGATGCCCCGTTGCAATGGCTCGGCCACGCTTGCCGCTACCTGTGGCGGCGTCTGTGCGGCCGGCACGACCGTGCGGCTAAGAGTCTTCTCCTCTTGCGCGGCGTCAGCCATTTTCTGACGCGCGGTCTGGTCGCCTGCTGGAAAGCGTGAGAGCGCTAGCGGATCGTCGATTGAAGTAGAGGATCGAAGTACTTTTCGGTAGGAAGCCGTGCCATGACAACGCTTCTGGACAGCGAAGAACGGATCATCGAGGGACGCACTCCAGAGCGGATGTTCGGCGAACACGTCGCGCGTTACGAGTTCGCTTCAAGACATCTGGCCGGCCTTTGCGTGCTGGACGTCGCCTGCGGGACAGGGTACGGCTCGTCCCGGTTGCGCGCGGCCGGCGCGGCTGAGGTTCTCGCAATCGATGTCGATCACGATGCGGTAGCCTACGGAACGCAACGCTACGGCCGGGCTGGCCTCCGGTTTCTCCAGGGCGACGCGCACGACCCACTCATCAGCGGACCCTTTGACGCAATCGTCTCATTCGAGACCATTGAGCACCTGGACCGGCCGGAGCAATTCCTTCAGACATGCCGGAACCTGCTGGCGCCTGGAGGGCTTTTCTTCGTGTCCACGCCGTATCGTCACGACATGGACGCGGCCGGCCAGCCCAAAAACCCGTTCCACAAGCAGGAATGGCGGACGGAAGAATTCGAGGCGCTGCTCCATCGCTGGTTCGGATCGGTGGAACTGTACGGGCAGGCGTTGAAGTTGGAGAAACGACGCTTCCAACTCAACCGCCGCTGGGCGGCCCCGCTGGCCTGGGTGCAAGGCTATCGATTGCGCGATCCTCATCACATTTTCCGGCTGCCCGGCCCCCGCTTCGGCGGACTGTGGCAGTCGTACCCCGCTTATCTCGTCGCGCTATGCCGGTAAGGCCGAGAAGACGAGGGAATGTCGCTGTCTTCCTTTTCCCGCCTGATCCGAACGGCGCGTCCTATTTACCGAGACGTGTATCATGGATCGCGAATGCGTTGCCGCTCGATCCGCACTTCCCGACGTTTCTGTCTGCATCGTCAACTGGAACTGCCGCGACATGCTGCGCGACTGTTTGGCGTCGTTGCACCGGCAAGATCAGGGCGTACGCGTCGAGACAATCGTGGTTGACAACGCCTCGTCGGACGGCGCCGCCGACATGGCGGCCGTGGAATTCCCCGAAGTGTTCCTTGTGCGGAACGCTGATAATCGCGGCTTCTCGCGCGGCAACAATCAGGCGGCGGCGCGGGCCACCGGGCGCTATCTCTTCTTCCTCAACAACGACACCTGGGTGCCGCCGGGGACGCTGGCGAAACTGGTCGCCCACGCCGAGGCGCATCCCGAGGTCGGCATGATCGGGCCGCGACTGCGCGACGGCAAGGGGGATTACCAGGCATCCTATCGTCCCCGGCCGACGCTCGGCGCGCTGCTGCATCGCACGAACCTGTTCGGCCTCACGGGTCTATTTCGCCGGGCATACACGCGCTACCGTCGCGATGAGTTCGATCCGCGTCAACGGCGCACGGTCGAGACGCTGATGGGCGCCGCCCTGTTCGTGCCGCGCCCGGTGTTCGACCGCTGCGGCCCCTGGGACGAGGACTTCGCCTTCGGCGGTGAAGACCTGCACTTCTCGGCGTGCATCGCCCGGCACTATGAACTGGTCTTCCTCCCCGATGTGGAGATCGTCCATTACGGCGGTGTCAGCACGCGGCAGCACATCGGCTACGTTTCGTCGAATCGCCTCTCCGGCTACGCCCGTTTCCTGCGCAAGTCCGGCTACGCCCGCGCCGCGGTCCTCGCCTACAAGGTGGCCGTCACCCTGGACGCGCCGATCGAGCTGTTCCTGAAAGGATCGCAGTACCTGTTCCGTAGTCTGTGCGGTAAGACCGCGGCGGCGAAGAAGAGCCAACGGGCCTGCCAGGGGGCCAGCCATTTCCTGACGCGCGGCATGTTCGGTTTCTGGCGGGCGTGATCGAGTTGAAGTCGATTCGGAGCCTGAAGCAATCGAATCCGAGGTCGAGGCGACAGCTGCCGGCTTCATCGCGTTTCCAAACCGGGACCGAATTTGCTCCTGGCAAATCTGCTTGAATGCGCTACGATTCCGGGGCGGGGAAACGCTCTCGCAGCATTTTTTGCCGCAGATTGCCATGCTTTTCGCGTCGCGAGTGATCTCGTGCTAGACCGGTCTTCTGCACGGAGCGGAAAATTTTCCCGAAATCTGCTTGCAATCCATTTCAAACGAGCGTAGAAAATAAGGTGTCATTGTCCTTTAGCGATTGCGGTACGGTGCGAGAGTCTGTACGAAAAAGAGAATAGTGCCCTTTCTCACAGGTTCTTCATCGGGCGTCCAGTAACATCGGCCGGAGGCTCATAGAAACCGCTTAGCGCCGTCTTCGATTGCGGGGTATAACGGCTATTCCGCGACGAAACGAAACCTGGGAGTCGCTTCGGGGTTATTACCGATTGAAACTTTTCTTTCGTACACACAGTCGCCAGCCATCGTGATCGCAGAGATGCCTCGGCGCTGATTATGGGAAGGGAGACTCGAAAGCCTCATTCGCTGGATGTTCGCGGGTGAAGGCAAAGGGTTCGGGACCACTCTCTCTTTCGTTCCACAGTCAATGGGTCGTATCGTCTTCTTTTTCTCTTACTCGGAGAGTCTGTCATGAAGGTTCGCAATCCCCGAAGGTCCGGCTTCACGCTGATCGAGCTGCTGGTGGTCATCGCGATCATCGCCGTTCTGATCGGCCTGCTGCTGCCGGCCGTCCAGAAAGTCCGCGAGGCCGCCGCACGCATGTCGTGTACCAACAACCTCAAACAGATCGGTCTGAGCCTGCACGGTTACCACGACCAGAACGGCGCCCTGCCCCCGGGATGTCGTCCCGACCTCACTGCTACGGGACAACCGCAAGCCTCCTGGGGTTCGTCGTGGAAAGTCTTCATTCTGCCGTTCATGGAACAGGGCAATATCTACAACAAATTCGTGTTCCAAAATTCGAGCGGCTTCGGCAACTCCTCCAACACCCAGTGGGTGAACAACATCACGATCAAGCCTTATCGCTGCCCCTCGTCTCCATTACCCGACTTCTCGCCGTACGGCAACCCGGGCAGCGTCTTTCAAATGTTCACGTCCTACACCGGCATCGCTGGTTCAACGGGACCGAATGACCCGCTCTCAAATGGCGGCGCTGGCTATGTGAGCGGTAGCGGCATCCTGTTCCCGAACAGCTCGGTCAAGCTGACGGACATCACGGACGGAACCTCCAACACGTTGATGGTGGGCGAACAGAGCGATCACTTACGCGACGCTGCAAACCAACCCATCATCGGCGGTTTCGGCGCGATCACGAGTCAAGGCCCCCACGGGTGGACGATGGGAGCGAACGGCGATTCCAGACTACCCCCGAACTTTCAAAACGGTGGCGACAATCGGCCGTTCAATACCAGCACTACCCGGTGGCAAATCAATCAGAGAAACCTCGGAAATAACTGCGGAAATGGCACCTGTGATAACACCGGCGCGAACATCCCGCTTTCTTCGGGCCACACAGGTGGCGCCAATGTAACTTTCGGGGACGGTTCTGTGCGGTTCTTATCGGATTCGATCCCACTCACGACTCTGTGGGCGTTGTCCACCAAAGCCAATGGCGAAGTCTTGCCTAGTTTCTAGTCGCAACGTGCTGAAAGAATCGCCTGGATGACCTCCGTTTTCAATCTGGCCGGCCCCGCGATCATCGCGGGGCCGGTTCGCTAAACCCTCCGTGCGAAGGAATAACGTTTTCATGCAGGGCGATTGGTTAGATCGGAAAGGTTCGATTTACCGTAACTTCCCTCAAGCGCGAACGTTCTCACTTTCTCCCATAGGAACTTCAACAATGTCAAGAAAAGTCTCGCTGGTGCTTTTTGCCATGGCAATCCTTGTGATTGCCGGTTGCGGCTCCACAAAGAAGGAAACGACGCCGAAGGCCGCCGTCAAGGGCACGGTCACTCTTAATGGAAAAGCGCTTCCGGACGGTGAAATCGCCTTCGCCCTGGGAGCGGGCGTCCCGGAACGGATGGATATCAAGGATGGCTCCTTTTCCGGTGAAGCACCGGTCGGCAAGTGCCGTGTCGAAATCAGTGCGTTCAAGCTCGGCCCGCCTCTTTCGACCGATCCAGACAAAAAGCCGACAAAGATGAACATCCTTGGGGACAAGTACGGCCCCTCCTCGACGCTCACCGCTGAGGTGCCTTCCGGAGGAACCAGCGATCTGAAGTTCGACCTCACTGCGAAGTGAAAGGCTTTACTGTCGGACCATAGGGCCGGGCACGCAAGTAACTCACGAGCCGCG
>JBBQPD010000300.1:0-7011 GCA_038331535.1 Gemmatales bacterium
GGTTCGCCAGCGATTCTCGGTAGGGATCTTCGCCGGTCCGCAGCAAGTCTGGCTCCTGAGCCTCGCGCCACTGAAGGGTCACGCGCAGCAACGCGTTCGCCGGCAGGTCGGCAGTCTGCGTGCCTTTGGATGGCCGCCATGCCAGGAAATTGAATTCCTTCGACCAGCGGCCGGCGAGGGGCGGCATCTCGGGTGGCGCGAACTCCATCGCCTCGTTGCGGTCCTGGTCGCGGAACATACCTACCCACGCCTGGCCGTGGGTATCGCCGGTGTACTGAAACCAGAGCACGCCCGTAGGGCCGTGGTCCTCGAAATAACGGCTCAGCGCACTGGCTCCATCCAGGGGATGACCGTCGTCCCAGCCGAGTCCCGTCAACACGAGGCGGATACCCTTCAAGTCGCCCAGGTCTTGCACCAACTGCACGTAGCGCGACATCGCCAGGCGATACGCCGCCTCGTCGCAGTCGTGGTCCGCCTGCTTCTTGCGATACGCCTTGCGCTTTTGCACTACTTCCTCTTCGACGCGGAAGTCCTCGAAGACCAGCGCTCTTTCAAGTGCGAGGGTTGTCTGACGCAGATCGAGATCTTCGCGCCGGCGCAACAACTCCTCGCGCCGCTGGTCAATGGCCAGTGAGTTGAGGCGGTCGCCGAAGACGGCGCGGGCGGCGGTCTCAAGCTGATAGGGCGCGGCCGGATCAATGCAGATGAGCGTGAGGTCGGCGAGTGGAGACGCTCGCAGCAGCATCTCGGCGAAGCGCGTTCCCTGTCCTGGACCGGGGCCGGGATAGGGATAGGGTTGGAGCTTGAGATCGCGGTCGCGCTCGCGCGTCAGATCGAGGAAGTGAATCTGGGCGCGCGGAAATGCCTCGCGCAGCGCTTCCCAGCCGCGGAAGTCGCCGTCCACGACGGCGGCGCGTTCGCCCTGCGCGACCTTGCCCAGAAGTTTCTTCCGGAACTCGCGGACCACGGCCGGTTCCGGCTCGGCCGGCTTATCGCCGGCTTGAAGGAACCACGGACGAGGCGGCCGCGGCAGACGCAGGCCAGCGATCTCGCGCCGCGCCGCCAGGGTCTCCAACTGCCCGCGCGGGCCGAAACACGTCACTACTTGCCCCAGGCGTCCTTCGACCGCCACCTCCGGTGCCGTGGCATGAATCAGGCGCAACCACGATCGGTCCTCCGATTCAGGCGACAGGGTCAGGATCACCTCGAAACGCAACGGTTCCTTCGCCTTCTCCTTGTCGGCGACAAGTTGCCGCAGTTCGGCGCTGAGCTTCTCCAGTTCGGGAGGCGGCAGTTGGCCCACAGGGCGCGGAGCCAAAGGGGGCAGCTTCGGCATGACCTCAACAACGCGAACGGGCGGTCCGCTGCGGAACGGCGCCGGCAGCGCGGCTCCCGCCGGCAATTTCCGCAGGTCCTTCAGCACCGTCTCGATCTGTCCGGCCGGAAGCGAGCCGACGAGACGGGTGTAGCCGCGCGGGTCGTAGACGGCGCCTTCCTTGAATCCGATTCCCTTGAGAATAGTTCGCACCTGGTCGGTCAGGAACATCTGCCGTTCCAGTCCCAGGTTCGACGGCAGTTCGAGATGGACGCGGAATAGAACGGCCTTTTCCTCAGGGGTAGCCTTGTCGTCGGGCAATTTCGTCCCTTGCGGAGCCAGCCGGATGCTTTGGACGTGGCGCTCGCCGAGCAGAAGTCGGGCATTCGCCGAAGAAATCGTACCGTTCATGGGCAGGTTGCGCGGGTCTTCCGGCTCCGTCTCCTCCGGGTCGTCGGTGCGCACGAAGCCGGCCTTCTTGAAGAAGTCGCGCATCGTGTAAAACTGCGCGACCCGTTCCTGCCCGAAGGCATCGAGCTTGTAGTGAATCTGCACGTCGTAGACGGCCGGAGGCGGCGGCGCGGCGCCGGTCAGACCGAGGACGGCGATGATGGCCGTTAGCGCAAGAAGCCGACTCTGCTGCATCGAACGATTCCGTGGGATGATCCGCTGGGGACAGGCTCTCGCTATTCTCTCGGAGGGCCGCCGGTTTTACAACGGTAAGGAGCACTGGATCGTCTCGCCGCTTGCGGCTTAGCGGTCCTGTGCCCCCAAGCCGCTAGCGGCAATCGAACGCGCGCTGCCCCATGGATTATGCCACGCGCCAGCCGCGGTGGTCGAAACGTCGGCGAGTTCGCGACGACAGCGGGACGATGGCAGCGCGCGGGAAAACGGATTTGCGGGAGGGGACATGACGTTCAAGGATCAGGTCGCGGTCATCACCGGAGCATCGAGCGGCATCGGCCGCGAGCTGGCGAAGATCCTGGCGAGGCAGGGGGCGCGCGTCGGCCTCGTGGCCCGGCGGCGCGAACAGCTCGTCGAATTGACCGGCGAGATTGAAAAGGCGGGCGGGGTTGCCGCGTTCGCCCCGGCCGACGTGGCCGAGCGCGCTCCGACCGTCGCCGCGATCCGCGAACTGGCCGGCAAGCTCGGCCCGGTGGACCTCCTCGTCGCCAACGCCGGCGTCGGCGCTCCGACGCAGCTCGACCCGATGAACGTCGAGGACATCGAAAAGATGATCCGCGTGAACTTGTTCGGCGTCGTCTACGCCATCGAGGCGGTGCTGCCGGAGATGCTGAAACGCAAACGCGGCCACCTCGCCGGAGTATCGAGCATGGCGGCATACAAGGGTCTGCCCGGCGAGTCGGGATACTGCGCCTCGAAGTGGGCGGTGAACGGCTACCTGGAAGGCTTACGCATCCAGCTGCGCGCGTATAACATCGCCGTGACGACGATTTGTCCCGGTTTCGTGAAGACGCCGATGACGGATGTGATGTCGAACCCGATGCCATTTCTGATCGAAGCCGACGACGCAGCCCGGCGGATTGCCCGGGCGCTGGCGCGGCGGAAGAAGGTGTTCAACTTCCCGTGGCAAATGAGCCTGCTGATGAAACTGACACGCTGGCTGCCGGACTGGCTTGTGGCGCGCGTGGTGCCGATCGACAACGAGAAGCCCAAGGCGCCGCTCTGAGCGGAGCGGCTTGCGTTTCGCGAAGCGTAAACGACGGCCGGCCGAAGGAAGCGCTTCCCTCGGCCGACCGTTGTTACAGTAGCTGTGGCGATGCGCGTTACTTTTCTCCGCGTTCGACCAGTTGGATGGACGACGTCCGGTACAACGGGGCGCCGAGGTGCCGGGAGGCGCGTTCCTGCAAGATCTCACCACGGACGGTGACGAGATCGCCCTCTCTATAGCTGTCCATCGATCGGTCCCGGGCCAGGATAACGCCGCCGCCGTTCCGATCCTCGGTGCCAAGCGGAGCGTAACGGAGCACCCACAGTCCGCCATCGGCATGCACGAAGAACAGTTGCCCCGTCAGTTGGCTGTAATTCGCGGCGTGATCGACACGCTTTTCAAACCGATGGCTCAAATCAAAAGGGGACTTGGTCCCCAATTCGACGGTCTTGGAGGCCGCGGGGGTCAGTACGGGGGCGACCGGTAAAGCCGCCTCCTTGCCGCCTTCGGGCAACTTTTTCGGCTCGCCTTCTTTCGGCATCACCTTGAGCGGCTCGCCCGGCTTGGCTACCGGAACGGGCTGCACGACGGTGCTGCCGCAGCCGGAATCGCAACCCGAGGCGCAGCCGCTGCCGGAACCCGAGGCGCAGCCGCTGCTGCAACCCTTGGAGCGGAACCGGCCGAAGAGACCCGGACTGCTGCACGCATCGCACGTGTTGCAGGAGCCGTGCGTCTTGAAGCGGTCGAAGAAGCCATGCTTGGCGCACGTGTCGCACGTCGAGCAGGGCGCGGCCACGACGACCGGGGCCGGGGCGCAGGTGTTGCAGGTGTCGCAGCCGTGCTTGGACCGGCCGGAGCGGAAGCGGGAGAACAGGCCGTGGCTTTCGCAGGAGCCGGAGCTACTGGCGCAGCCACAGCTGCTGCCGCTGCCGCTGTTGCTGCCGCACGATCCCGGCGCGGGCAAGGGTGCGACCACCGGGGCGCCCGGCAACGGTGCCGGGACTTTTTCCGGCGGTTTTTCGGCCGCAGGCTTTTCAGCTGCGACCGCCGCCAGTGGCGGCGCGGGTGCTAACAAGGGGAGCGGATCGGCCCCCGTTAGACACGCCGACGTTACAATCAAGAACGCAGCATTCACGAGTAAATTCCTCCGTTGATGGTAATTCGGCGGGAGCCTACCGCATTCGCCCGAGGGACGATCTCGAGGAAGCCCGGCACCTCGCGCCTTCCCTGATCCTTCTTGTATTCACAAGGCAGCGACCGAGGACCCCCGTCCGAAGGGTGCGCGGACGCCGCTTACTACCTCCCTCTATCGGAGACCGTATCTCCCCGCCTTGAGGTTCATTTCCCGTTCTTTTGGAGCTTGCCCCCTCTACCCGGAATTCCGAAGCCTCCAGATGCAAAATCCGGATCATTCACCGCAGAGGACGCAGAGGACGCAGAGGAACGCAAAGGTACAACACGTAAAGTGATTCAGCACAACTATGGTGATTCACTGGCTACCGAAAGGAAATGTGGAACGAGTCATCGCAAAGACAGGACCATTTTCGTTTTCGTTTTCCTCTGCGATCCTCTGCGTCCTCTGCGGTGAAGAATTCGCAGGATAGGGACGACCGCTCAGCGAACGAAACCGCCCCCTGAGGCGTAGGGGGCGGTCGAGAAAGCTACTAACGTCACGGACTGGTGTTCGGCTCGATTTTCTCGACGCGGTAACCGGGTCTCGAACCGCCCGCGTCCGGATCGAGCAGAGCGCCTTCGATTCGTACCATCTGGCCGGCGCGCAGCAATCGAGCGTCGGCCTCATCGAGAATGAGAGTGACGCTGCCGCCAAAGCGGTCTTCGACTTCGGCCGGAGCATAACGCAACAGCCAAATCTTCGGCTGCCGGCCATGCTCCAGCACGCCGGAGACGTAGCTGAAATCGACGGCGTGCGAATAGGCGGCGGTGGACACGTCCGCATGCGAGGGTTTCGGTTCGGGGACGGCCGGCGTCGAGCTGGCGCGCCACTCCGGTGCGAGGGCAATTTCTGGAGCCAGCGTCGAGTCCGTTCTTTCAATTCGCCGACTGTCCGCTAGCTCGCGCGGTTGCGGTCTTGGCGTCGCCGGCGGTGTAGGTGGGATGAGCCGTTGAACCTGCATCGTCTTCGGCACAGAGGCCACGGCGATCGGCGCCGACGAGACGGCGATGACGCGGCCGGGAAGCGGAGCATCGATGCCGGCGTAGGTCGAGCGTCGGAAGGAAGTCTGGTTGCAACCGCCGACGAGTACCGTCCCCAGAAGACTCACGACCAGCGAGAATCGAAGCGGTACACGTCTCATCGTTGGCCTCACTTTCAATTCGAGTAGGCCGGGTCCGCTCGAAAAAGCCGAGGGGACCGGCCGTTGCGGGGAAACAGCTGTCGCGCAGGTTGCGAGGGTTCCGAGAGGTGTATCGGACGGCGCGAGAGGCGATCTTGCGGAATGTTCGCGCGCTTTGCGGGTTGCTGGAAGGATGGGCTGAAATCCTGGCGAGGCGGCCGCCAAGTCGCTTACTGCCGCGGCACACTCCGACTCCTTATAAGTCCTCAAGACGATGGACCTCGCTGCACCAAAAGGATCCGCTTTGCTCGCCACTCCAACCAAAACCTGGCGATTGTTGCCGCACGACCCTGGGGCCGTGGCCCGACTGGCCGCGGAGTTGCAAACGCCTCACGTCGTCGCTCAGCTGCTTCTCAATCGCGGCGTGGATTCGTGCGAACAGGGTCGCCGTTTCCTCGACGCGCCCTTGACTGGACTGCACTTGCCGGAGCTTTTGCCTGGCGTCCCCGAGGCCGTCGAGCGTATCCTCGCCGCAGTCAAAGCCGATCGCAAAATATGCGTCTACGGCGATTACGACGTGGACGGCGTCTCCGGCAGCGCCATCCTGCTCCAATGCCTGCGCCTACTGGGCGCCAAGGTCGAAGTCTACGTCCCGCACCGGCTGGAAGAGGGTTACGGCCTTAATTGCGATGCCCTGCGGCAAATCGCGGCGGCAAAAGCGACGATGGTGATCACTGTTGACTGCGGTATCGCCAGCGTCGCGGAAGCGGCGGAGGCGAAGCGGCTCGGCCTGGAGTTGATCGTCACCGACCATCATGAGTTCACGGACACTCTGCCGGATGCCGCGGTTCTGGTGCATCCGCGCTTGCCGGGAACGAACTATCCGTTTGGGCGATTGTCGGGGTCGGCGGTGGCATTCAAACTGGCCTGGGCGCTGGCGCAGCGCGAATGCGGCGGGCCAAAGGTGACGCCGCGCTACCGGGAGTTTTTGCTCGACGCCGTGGCCCTGGCGGCGCTCGGAGTCGTGGCCGACGTGGTCCCCTTGCACGACGAGAACCGCATCATTGTTCGGCACGGTCTGAATCGCCTGCGCCAGACGGAGTCGCCAGGACTGCGGGCGCTGTGCGAGGTAGCGAAGATCGAGACGGGGGCGGGATTGCGAGCGTCGGACATCGGTTACAAGCTCGCCCCGCGCATCAACGCCGCCGGCCGGCTCGGTTGTGCTCATGTCGGCGTCGAGTTGCTGACGACGACAGTCCGTCAACGGGCGGTCGATCTCGCCGAGTTTCTCGATCAACGCAACCTCGAACGCCAAACGCTGGAGCGCCGGTTGCTGCGCGACGCGCGGGAGATGGCGGAGCGCGAGGGCCGGCTCAGCGACCCGGCTCTGGTGCTGGCGGGACAGGGATGGCACCCTGGCGTCATCGGCATCGTCGCCGGCCGGCTGACGGAGGCGTACGGTCGGCCGACGATCATGATCGCGCTGCCCGCGGAAGATACGACCGACGCTCTGTTGCGCGGCCTGGGAGTTGGCTCCTGTCGATCGGTCGGCGCGTTCGCGGTCAACGAGGCGTTGCGCGGCTGCGGCGACCTACTCGTCGGCCACGGCGGCCACGCGATGGCGGCCGGCCTGCGCCTCCTACCCGCAAATGTTGACGCTTTCCGTGCACGCTTCTGCGACTACGTCGCGGCACACTACCCAGGCGGGGCGCCCGCTCCGAGCCTGGTGC